>JBEKTV010000061.1:0-6489 GCA_049515675.1 Gammaproteobacteria bacterium
GGTTTATTTGCTATAGGTTATTTAGGTTTTGGCTTAAGTGTATTTGTCGTTATTTCAACTTTAGTATTAGGCTGTTTTATTGGCGAGAAATTTTTCAAGCTCGATAAACAAACTTCTTTTTTAACTGCAATTGGCGCTGCGATTTGTGGTGCTGCAGCAGTCCTTGCTGCAGAAACAACTTCACGGGCAAAATCTCATCAAGCAGCGATTGCGGTCGCGACCGTAGTTTTATTTGGCACGCTTTCAATGTTGCTCTATCCCATTTTATATCATGCCGGGATTTTATTTTTAACGCCTTGGCAATATGGATTTTTCACCGGCGGCTCAATTCACGAAGTGGCGCAAGTTTTAGCTGCAGGTGAAGCGGCAGGAGACGCCAGCGCAGAAATTGCTGTGATTGTAAAAATGACCCGCGTCATATTACTTGCGCCGATTTTAATCATTACCGGCATTTATTTTAATCGTATCAACAAGGCCTCTTCGCGCTTGCCCATTTATATCCCTTGGTTTGTGATAGGCTTTATTTTCTGTATTGGCCTTAATTCCATCAAAGTGATTCCCCCACACCTCACATCTTATATTCAAACCTTTGATTTATTTTTGCTGACAACCGCTATGTGCGCTTTAGGCCTTAATACTCAATTTAAAGCCCTCGCAAGCCTAGGTTTAAAGCCATTTTATTTAGGCGGTATTTTATGGCTTTGGCTGATGCTAAGTACCTTTACAGTAGTCATCTTATTCGTATAAACTGAAAAGACTATGGAAACCGCAATACATTTAACTTACCGTGCGCGCTTGGCTAAAGCTAAGCGTATTGTCATCAAGGTTGGCACGCATATTTTAATCAATAAATCCGGCGCACCTAATGTGCAGCGTATTGCAGCACTGGTAAAAGACATTGCGCAATTACAGAAAAATCATGAAGTGATTTTGGTCTCATCTGGCGCAATTGGCACGGGCTTGCATACTTTAGGCTTAAAAAAAAGACCCACTACTTTACCCGAATTACAAATGGCCGCTGCAATTGGCCAAACCCGCTTACAAGTGATTTATCAAAAGCATTTTGCCAAACATGGGATTATCACCTCTCAGGTATTACTCACCCATGATGATCTGAAAAATCGCGTGCGTCACCTGAATGCGCGTAATACTCTGCAAGCCTTATTATCACGAAAAATTCTTCCGATTATTAATGAAAATGATGTGGTGTCGGTAGATGAAATTAAATTCGGTGATAATGATATTTTATCTTCTTTAGTGGCAGCGCTTGTGAATGCAGATTTATTAATTTTATTGACAACGCCTAATGGCGTACAAGAACCGATTAGTGCCAGAAGTATGCGACGCATCCCTTATATTCCTGAGGTGACGCTAAAAACTTTTAATCTGGTCATGCCAAAAAAACATGAGTTTTCTACCGGCGGTATGCAAACTAAATTAACGGCGGCGCAAAATGCCAATCGTGTGGGTGCATTTACTGTGGTTGCAAGTGGCTCACAAAAAAACGTGCTCACCAAAATTATTCAAGGTGAAGATGTAGGCACGCTGATTGGCCATGAAGATAAAAAGCATCACATTAAACAGCAACGCAAACAGTGGATAGCTTTTTTCCATAAACCACAAGGACAGTTGGTGATTAATGCTTGCGCAATTGAAGCGCTGCGCGATAAGGGTAAAAGTTTACTGCCTATTGGCATTACAAAAGTGGTAGGTGAATTTTCACAAGGCGCTTTAGTTGATGTCGTGGATGAAAAACAAAATCCCATTGCTAAAGGTTTAACCCAATATGCAAGCGATGAGCTTAAAAAAATTAAAGGTAAAAACACTACAGAAATAGCTGATATTTTAGGGCATAAATATTATGATGAAGTCATTCATCGCAAAAATCTTGTGCTCACAATCAACGAGGAATAACCATGGATCTTCAGCAACATATTCATGATATTGGTAAGAGGGCAAAAACAGCAAGCATGCATTTGTCATTATTAACCACTGATGAAAAAAACTTTATTTTACAAGCAATGGCAACTGCACTAGATGAGCATCGTGATACTATTAAAATCGAAAATAAAAAAGATGTAGATGCGGCGGTAAGTGCGCAATTATCAGGCGCCATTATCGACAGATTATTATTAGATGATGTACGTATTGATAATATAATTGCCAGCATTCGCCGTATCGCCATGCTGCCTGATCCTGTAGGAAAAATTCTGCATGAACTTGAAAAAACCAATGGTTTATTGATTAAAAAAATCAGAACCCCTATTGGCGTGATTGCCATGATTTATGAATCACGGCCTAATGTCACCGCGGATGTCAGTGCGCTGTGCTTAAAAACCAGTAACGCTGCCATTTTACGCGGCGGTAAAGAAGCGCTGCATTCTAATCAAGCGATTCTAGAAATTCTGTTAGCCGCAGGTTATAAAGCCGGTTTACCTGAGCATGCATTGCAACTCATTACAATTCCTGACCGTGATGCGGTACGCATTTTATTACAAATGCCACAATATGTAGATTTAGCCATTCCACGTGGCGGTAGTAGTTTAATTCAAATGGTCATTGAAAATGCGCGCGTGCCTGTGATTAAACACGATAAAGGCATTTGTCATACCTATGTGGATAAAAGCGGCAATCTAGAAATGGCGGTGAATATTGCTGAAAATGCTAAATGTCAGCGTCCAGGTGTGTGCAATTCTATGGAAACTTTATTAGTCCATGAAGCCATTGCTAAAGATTTTTTACCTATGTTGGCTAAACGTATGCATGAGCGTAAGGTGATATTAAAAGGCGATTCTTTAAGCCGTGAAATTTTACCTGATATTGAAGCGGCAACCGAAGAAGATTGGCGCACTGAATATTTAGATTTAATTTTAGCCATTCGTGTAGTCAAAGATGTAGTTGCGGCAATTCAGCATATTAATTTTTATGGCTCGCATCATTCAGATACAATAATTGCAGAAGATATAAACGCGCAGCAATTATTTACTCAGCAAGTAGATTCTGCAACCGTTTATATTAATGCATCCACCCGTTTTACCGATGGCGGAGAATTTGGTATGGGCGCAGAGATTGGCATTAGCACCGACAAATTACATGCACGCGGGCCTATGGGATTAGAAGAATTAACGACATACAAATATATTATTTACGGCCAAGGCCAAATTAGGGAATAGCACATGAAAAATATCTTTATTTTAATATTAGTGATTTTAATTGCAGGTTGTGCAAACAAACCAAGTAAACCTGATTTTGAAGAAGAATCATCAGGATTTTTAGTGCATTACGATTTATTAGAACCTGTCCCTGGTGCAGCCGGCATGGATATTTATGCTTATAAAGATGATGAAGTCGATGCAGATGATTATCATGCTGCAATTGTAGAGCCCGTATTTATTTATGAAGGTGCAACCCATAATGACACCGCGATACACGAGCAAATTGAAACCGCAAGACAAGGCATTAATACCGGTTTACGCAAAGCCGTTGCCCAACATTATCAATTAACCCAAAAACCAGGCCCCGGTGTTTTTCGTATGCAAATCGCCATTACCGGCGCAGATCTTGAAGATGAAGGTTTGAAACCTTGGAATATTATTCCCGTATCTGCAGCCATTACTGTAGCCACACATGCCACAGGTTTTGAAAAGAAAAAACCGGTGTTAATGGTTGAGATGAAAATCACTGATAGTCAAACCAATGAAGTGATAAAAGAAATTGTCACCATTAGCAGCGGCGAATATTTTCGTAATGAAGCCAATACCAGCGAAGAATTCGCAAATCTTGCGCATGATTGGATAGCGTTTGTGGTGGATTATTCGGATATGTTTACGGTTGAAGATTAATATAAAGCGCGCAACAATGCATTGTAGGGACGCAACATGTTGCGCCCCTACAAGAAAATCTTGGTCTAAAATAAGACTATCCACCACTCAAAAAGGACTTTAACATGACCCTACACGTTGCTTTATTACCGATTGTTTCCCTGGCCGCTGGCCTTGCTATATTATTTTTTCCACGTTTACTGAGTATTATCGTCGCTTCATACCTGATTTTCGCAGGTTTGGCCGGCTTATGGGTGATTTACGGCTAGTTTTACAAGTCTAAGTCTTCAGGGTAAAATAGCTTTTATTTTAAGATGAGTCGTTTATGTCTAGAGTTCAGTTCCCTATTACCCTGGTAGATAGCCAAACCATCGCTGATAGCGTCAAGCACTTTACCTTTGTGCGCGCGGATAATCAGCCGTTTCCCTTTATTCCTGGGCAATTTGTTAATTTACACTTTAAAGTGGGTGACGAAATGCTACAGCGCAGTTACAGTATTGCGACCATTGCCACTGAACCAGGCCCGCAAATTGAGTTGGCATTATCACATGTTTCCAATGGTAAAGCCTCTGGTTATTTATTCAATATGAAAGTTGGCGACGCCATTGAGGCGAGCGGTCCATTTGGTAGATTAATATTACGTGATGATGAAAAACCTAAGCGTTATATTTTGGTCGCGACCGGCACAGGTGTCACCCCTTATCGCGCCATGTTGGCCGCATTAGAAAAACGCATGAAAGAAGATGGCTGTGAAGTTATCGTATTATTAGGCGCAAGAACTTCACCAGAATTACTTTATCAAGCAGAATTTTTAAACTTTATGCAACAACATCCACAGTTTAAATTTTATGGTTGCTGCAGCCGCAAAACAGAAAATGAATTACAAGCGCACCAACGTCACGGTTACGTGCAAGAAATGTTTGCGGAATTAGAATTAGCGCCTAATGATGATATTGTTTATTTATGCGGTAATCCACATATGGTAGATGATGCTTATAAATTATTAATCGATATTGGTTTTGATAAACAAAATGTCAGGCGCGAGAAATACGTTTTTTCACATTAAGGATTTTCATGGATAAAATCACATTGACATTGCCGGATGATTGGCACGTACATTTGCGCGATGGTGATGCCTTAAATGTGACTGTTCCAGCTACCGCGCGTTGTTTTGGTCGCGCAATTGTGATGCCGAATTTGCCTAATCCTGTTGATGATATTGCCAAAGCCAATACTTACAAACAACATATTTTACAAGCCCTGCCCAAAGATTTCGCTTTTACACCATTAATGACTTTGTATCTTACTGAAAATCTATCCATAGATTCCATTAATCACGCTAAAGAAAACGGTATTTACGGCGTAAAATTATATCCTCGTGGCGCAACCACGGGATCAGGTCATGGCATAGTCGATATTAATAAAGCTTATCCATTATTTGCCGCCATGGAAAAATGTGGCTTAAATTTATTAGTACACGGCGAGGTGGTAGATCCTAGTGTCGATGTGTTTGATCGCGAAGCAGTATTCATTGATACCATTTTGGAACCTATTATCAAACAATTCCCCAATTTAAAAATTGTGGTTGAGCATATCAGCACGGCAAAAGCGGTAGACTTTGTTTTAGCCCACAGCAAAAATATTGCCGCAACGATTACTGCACATCATTTATTATTAACGCGTAATGACTTGTTAGTCGGTGGTCTTCACCCCCATCATTATTGTTTACCCGTGATTAAAACTAAACAAGATCAAGAAGCGTTGATTAAAGCGGCAACCAGTGGCAATCCAAAATTTTTCTTAGGCACAGATAGCGCGCCACATCCAAAAGGCAAAAAAGAAAGTGCATGTTGTGCCGCTGGCATTTTTACTGCGCATGCAGCGATTGAACTTTATGCTGAAGTATTTGATAAAGCCAATGCTTTAGATAAACTCGAAGCTTTCGCGAGTTTTTATGGTGCCGATTTTTATGGCTTGCCACGTCATCAGAACAAAATCACTTTGCAGAAATCCAGTTGGCAAGTACCTGAATCAATTCCCTATCAACATACGCAACTCGTTCCCTTTCGCGCTGGTGAGCATATAGATTGGAAATTAACCTGCTTTCCGACCTGAACGTAATTGGTCCATTTCAATTTCGATCGCGGCTTTCGTTGGTCTTTCTGTTCTACAAAACTCCGCCCAAGAATCCACTAGCAGTTTTGATTTAAGCGGCGGTTCTGATTTTACTTGCAGCGGTTTTGGTTGGGCTTGCGGCAGTTCTGGTTGAACTTGCGGGGGTTCTGGTTGAACTTGCGGCGCTTGGTCCTCAGACTCTGCAAAAAACATCTCCCAGTATGTTAAACACAGATCGCCAGACTCTGATAATAAATAGCTAGTATCTGCGTAAAACATAGGGTCATAATATGTGTGTTCGTTGCGCCACATTTTAATATCTCCAAGTGATGTTTATAAAAACGCTCATCCTAACACAGTTAAGAATTTGTAAGTAAGAGCGTTGCTTGGCAATATTGCAGTTAATTATTTTTTAGCAGTACCGTAACTTCTATTACTACCACCAAGACCGGTCGGCGTTGCAGGGCCAGCTTGTACATTTTTCCCAAATTTTATTTTAGCCTCGACCACAATTAAAGCTTCTTGTACCTGCTGAATTTGGCTGTGCAGCTGG
>JBEKTV010000062.1:0-6356 GCA_049515675.1 Gammaproteobacteria bacterium
CGATACTTTAAAAACTTTAAAACAACAATATCCCGATGCCGCAATATTAGTGCATCCAGAATCACCACAAGAAGTCATCGCCATGGCCGATGTTGTAGGTTCCACCACACAATTAATTAAAGCCGCGCAAACCGTTCCACAAAATACTTGCATAGTCGCAACCGAGCGCGGCATTTTCTACAAAATGCAATTAGCAGTACCCGAAAAAACTTTAATTCAAGCCCCAAGCGGCGGCAATGGCGCGACCTGTAAAAGCTGCGTACATTGTCCGTGGATGGCGATGAATAGTTTAGATAATTTGGAACAAGTTTTAAAAACCGGCGCCAATGAAATTCATTTATCGTTAGCATTATGCGAGCAGGCGATAAAACCACTTAATCGTATGCTCGCGTTTCAGTTGCAATAAGCACATCTTGTTATCGATGTGCATTCATATATTGCCTCAATACTTGATTCATTAATGTCTGATAACGCCCATCTTGATGTTTAAACCATTCTAATACATCAGGGTCAAGCCGCAGAGAAATTGATTTCTTTTTACCCGGATCAACTATTTTTGCATTTTTCCAAAAAGCTTCATCTGTGGGTGGACTATCTTCATCATATTTAATTTCCATTTCATCTAAACGTTTAAAATCAGTTTTTAAAGGACGCTTTAATAACTCTTCAAACGAATATTTTTTCATGTCAGATTTTTTTGATGATTTTGTCGTTTTTTTCATAAATTTTTACCTCTCTCACATTAGCTTTTCTAAATGAAATAAGTCGTACTGTGTTTATTCCACGTATTACATAAACCATTACCACAACACGTTGATTCAATAATCCTAATGCTATATATCTCTTCTCTCCATAATCTTTACGGTTATCTTGTTGTGTCATTTTTATTGAAGCCCAAACATGTGCCGCATCTTCAAAATCTAAGCCATGATTTTTAAGATTGATTTTGCGTTTTTCCTCACACCATTCAAAATATAGTTCCATTATTTTCCCTGAATTGTATATACGTTTGTATACATTGTCAATAAAACAATAAAGATTTAAATATTGTTACATAAATGCATATATTGATGCAATAATTAATATTTAATGGAGTGATGTTATATATTTATGCCTAAAAGAGATACGCAAAACTGTTGGCTCCCGTCCAAACGGGCTCCCGTCCTCGACTCCCTTTTTCGTGCTCGCAAGCTGCGCGCGAGAAAAGGGAGCTCTTCGGCCACCCGTTTGGAATGAGATCTGAGGCGTTTTGCGTATGCTTTATACGGATATGTTTTTGATTTGTTATTCTTAATTCAGAGTGGAAATCTACTACTAAGAAGATTAGATTCTAAAAGATTAGTTTTTCTTCAATTCTTTGAATGATATTAATATCAGGATAAAAGCATACGCAAAACATCCACAGAATTTTCCTCCAAGTGGGTGGCCGAAGACTTCCCTTTTCTCGCGCGCAGCTTGCGAGCACGAAAAAGGGAATCGAGGACCGGGCCCGCTTGGACGGGAATTATCCCTTTTGCGTATCTCCTTTAAGAAGTTAGCTTAATATTTCTCTAGTAGCGTATGCTATTACCATTGCATTTAGTACTAATTTAGTGCTAATATGCCTCCATGATAAAGGTCAATAAATTAACCGATTACGCAGTCATCATTTTGAGCTATTTTGCCACGCAAAGTAGTGATAGGGTGTTTAATGCCAGTCAATTAGCGAGTGCTTTGGATTTACCTAATCCTACCGTCAGCAAGATATTAAAAATACTCCTTAAAAATCAATTTGTTATATCTCATAGGGGTGCGCAAGGTGGTTATCAATTGGCAAAACCTTTAGAATATATCACTGTCGCGCAGCTTATTGAGGCCATGGAAGGGCGGGTAGCGGTAACGGAATGCAGTAGCGTACGCACCGGTTTATGTAGTCATGAGATGGCCTGTCAGATGCGAAATCCCTGGCAGAAAATTAATCACATGGTATTGAATTTATTGTCACAAGTGACATTGGCTGATATGAGGGACAATCGTGAGTAACCAAGAAGTTAAAGACTATTTAGACAAGGCCTATGCACCAGGATTTATAACCGATATTGAATCTGAGGCATTTTTGCCTGGATTATCAGAAGATGTCGTGCGCGCCATTTCTGCTAAAAAAAATGAACCGGATTTTTTATTAAAATTTCGTCTGCAAGCTTACCGTCATTGGCTGACCATGAAAGAGCCTACCTGGTCTTATGTGCGCTATCCTAGCGTAAATTTTAACGACATTATTTATTATTCTGCGCCTAAGAAAAAAGTAGGCCCAAAAAATTTATCAGAAGTGGATCCTGAATTATTACGCACCTATGAAAAATTAGGTATTCCTTTGCGCGAGCAAGAAATGCTGGCCGGCGTTGCGGTTGATGCGGTATTTGATAGTGTTTCTGTTGCGACAACGTTTAAAGAAAAACTCGCTGATGCAGGCGTGATTTTTGGATCATTTTCTGAAGCGGTGCAAAATCATCCTGAACTTATTGAGCGTTATTTAGGCACGGTTGTACCTTACACCGATAATTTTTATGCAGCCTTAAATTCAGCAGTATTTAGCGATGGTTCATTTTGTTTTATTCCTAAAGGCGTGCGTTGCCCTATGGAATTATCGACTTACTTTCGTATTAATGCTGCAAAAACAGGGCAATTTGAGCGCACATTAATAATTGCCGAAGAAAGTAGTTATGTGAGTTATTTAGAAGGTTGCACCGCACCTATGCGTGATGAAAATCAATTACACGCAGCAGTGGTGGAATTGGTCGCACTTGATAATGCCCAAATAAAATATTCAACTGTACAAAATTGGTATCCAGGTGATAAAGAAGGCCGCGGCGGTATTTATAATTTTGTCACCAAACGTGGTGATTGCCGCGGAAACCGCTCAAAAATTTCTTGGACACAAATTGAAACGGGATCTGCCATCACTTGGAAATATCCTAGCGTGATTTTACGGGGCGATCATTCAGTCGGTGAATTTTATTCTGTAGCGTTAACCAATAATTATCAGCAAGCAGATACCGGCACTAAAATGATTCATATTGGTAAAAATACCACCAGTACTATTGTATCAAAAGGCATTTCCGCAGGACATGGTCAGAATTGTTATCGCGGTTTAGTAAAAGTATTAAAAAGTGCAGAAAATGCCAAAAATTACACGCAGTGTGATTCATTATTATTAGGCAGCGAATGTGCGGCGCATACTTTTCCTTATATTGAAGTTAAAAATAATACAGCATCGGTAGGGCATGAAGCGGCAACTTCGAAGATTAGCGATGATCAATTATTTTATTGCTTGCAACGTGGTATGAATCAAGAAGATGCAATTAATATGATAGTGAATGGTTTTTGTAAACAAGTATTTAAAGAGTTGCCTATGGAATTTGCAGTTGAAGCGCAAAAATTAATGGCAGTGAGTTTAGAAGGTGCGGTAGGGTAAACAAAAGGTAGTCAAACAATGTTACATATAGAAAATTTACATGCTGAAATCGATGGCAAACAAATCCTCAAAGGATTAAATCTAAAAATTAATCCCGGCGAAGTGCATGCGATTATGGGACCTAATGGTGCCGGTAAAAGTTCGCTTGCGAATGTATTAGCTGGTCGCGATGGTTATAAAATTACTAGCGGTAATATTACTTTTAAAGGACAGTCTTTATTAGACATGCCTGTAGATATCCGCGCGCGCGAAGGCTTATTTTTAGCGTTTCAATATCCAGTTGAAATTCCAGGCGTGAGCAATATGAGCTTTTTAAAAGCCGCGATGAATGCTAAACGCAGATACCGTGAACAATCAGAAATGGATGCCATGGATTTTCTTGCGCTGATTAAAACCAAAGCCAAACAAATGCAAATGAGTGAAGAGATGCTTTATCGCGCTGTTAACGAAGGTTTTTCTGGCGGTGAGAAAAAGCGTAATGAAGTATTGCAAATGTTAATGCTAGAGCCGACTTTGTCTATTTTAGATGAAACCGATTCAGGCTTAGACATCGATGCTTTGCAAGTGGTGGCGCAAGGCGTGAATTCACTACGCGCGAATAACCGCTCATTTTTAGTGATCACTCATTACCAACGTTTATTGAATTATATTGTGCCTGATTATGTCCATGTGTTAGCCGATGGTAAAATCATGAAATCGGGTAATAAAGACTTGGCCTTAGAATTAGAAGAAAGCGGTTATGCGGGAGTTATTGCATGAGTGAATTGAATGAAATCAGTTTGACCCAGCATTATCAAGAACAGCATCAAAAATTATTGACAAATCTTGAACCTGATTGGTTGAAATTTTATCGTATTAAAGCCTTTGAAGCATTTATGGCTCAAGGTATTCCAACTACAGCGATTGAAGCGTGGAAATATACCCATCTTCGCGCCTGGCATAAAAATAAATTCCACAAGCATCCAACGCACGAAGAACAAGTGGAATTGTATCAATTACAATTATTTTCCATGTTAGATGAAGATTGTCAGGAAGTGATAGTCATTGATGGCGATTTTCAACCGATTGCAAAACAAAATACTGCGCTGCAAATCATGGATTATAAAACTGCACTGAAACAGCATGAGGCTTTGTTGCAAAATTACATGGGGCAAGCCATCCAACATGAAAACCATCCTTTTGCGAGTTTATGTGATGCACTTGCGCAAAACGGCGTGGTGATATTTGTACCTGAAAATACTATTATTGAAAAACCCATTCATGTTTTATATGTCAGCTCAAAAAACTGTGCAAATTGTGCCAATCATTTACGTAATTTGATTGTGGTCGGTAAAAATTCTAGTGCGACGGTGATAGAACATTATGTTGATTTAGATGATGTGGTTTATTTTACTAATAGCGTGACTGAAATTATTTTAGAACATAATGCCAGTTTATCACATTATAAAATAGAACAAGAAGGCAATAAGTCTTTTCATATTGGTTCAATTCACAGCAAGCAAAATCAAGGTTCACATCTTTGTTCTTATGCAGTGACATTATGTGGCAACTTTTCTCGCCATGACTTTAACGCTCATTTAGTGGGTGAGAATGCGCAATGCACAATGAACGGTTTATATTTTACCCATAATCAGCAACACGTGGATTATCATACTTTAGTTAATCACGATGTGCCGCAATGCACCAGCCGATCTTTGTATAAAGGTATTTTAGCGGATAAATCAACCACAGTATTTAATGGTAAAGTCGTGGTCAAGCAAGGCGCACAAAAAACTCAGGCTATGCAAGGCAATCATAATTTATTACTCACATCCCAATGTGAAGCAAACAGTAAACCAGAATTAGAAATTTATACTGATGATGTTAAATGTACTCATGGTGCTACGACTGGGCAATTAGACGAAGAGGCCTTATTCTTTTTGCAAGCACGCGGAATTGCCTTATCAAAAGCAAGACGCATGTTGATTCGCGCTTTTGCTAATGATATTTTCAATCAAATGTCAGCTAATATTGTTCGTGAATATTGTCAGCGTTATTTGGAGATGGCGGCTTATGAATAGGCAAGATTTCCCAGCGCTCAATCAACAAGTCTATGGTAAACCATTGGTTTATTTTGATAACGCTGCCACTACGCAAAAACCCCAGGTGGTTATAGATGCCATCAGTCATTTTTATCAAAATAATAATGCCAATGTGCATCGCGGTGTTCACGCCTTAAGTGAGCGCGCGGATAAAGCCTACGAAAACGCTAGAACTTGTATTCAGAAATTTATTAACGCCAAACACGCACATGAAATTATTTTTGTACGCGGGACAACTGAAGGTATTAATTTATTATCTCAATTTGTTCAGCCGGGCGACGAAGTCATTATTTCCGCTATGGAACATCATGCCAATATTGTCCCTTGGCAATTGCGCGGCGCTAAATTAAATGTGATTCCGGTGTTAGATAATGGTGAGCTTGATTTAAATGCTTATAAAAACATGCTGAATAAAAATATTAAATTAGTCAGTATTACCCACATGTCAAACACATTAGGCACAATTAATCCTGTTAAGGAAATGAATGCGCTTGCGCATGAAAAAAATATTCCCGTATTATTAGACTGCGCACAATCCATTTCACATGGACCGATTGACGTGCAAGAATTAGATTGTGATTTTCTAGTATTTTCCGGTCATAAAATTTATGGTCCCACAGGTATTGGTGTGGTTTACGGTAAACAAAAATATTTAGAATCACTACCACCTTATCAAGGTGGTGGCGCCATGATTGCAACCGTTGATTTTGACAAAACGACATTTAATCAATTGCCTTATAAATTTGAAGCCGGCACACCTGATATTGCCGGTGCAATCGGCTTACATGCCGCACTAGATTATGTGTCGCAATTAGGTTTTA
>JBEKTV010000063.1:0-6340 GCA_049515675.1 Gammaproteobacteria bacterium
TAAATGCGTAAATGGCTGGGTTTTGGTTTAGTAATTTTATTACTGCTGGCATTTTTACCTGCAGGATTAGGGATTTTAGCTAAAAAATCTTTAGATAAACTAGTCGCTGAATTACCTATGCCAGAGAGTATGACGTTAAGCCTTCAAGATTATAAATTTGGTTGGTTAAGCTCTTACGTGGCTTTTAAAGTGCATGTGGTAAAAACAGAATCAACGGCGCGGTATATTGCTGACCAAACATTAGATGTGATTATTCACGGTGATATTGCGCACGGACCAATTCTGATGACAGATAAAGGTTTGCGCACAGGTGTTGCGCGTATTGATACGCATTCAAAAGCAAAAGATTTTTCAGGTTTAAGCGCACGTGGCGCAAAAGAGTTGGCATTGTTTTTTAAAGATAATGATATTTTGCGCGCAAGTAGTTTATTTCAAATACTAAGAGGGATTACCATTGATTTATCTTCCAGCCCTATTCATGTGGATTTAGCCGGGGACAATCTGCAATGGAATGGTTTTGATGCCAAAATTAAATTAAACCATGAATTCGACCAATTACACACGCACATCATATTTAGCCCTATTTTATTTACCACCCAAAATGGCGCGATTTTAGATACGGCAAAAGGGGAATATATTGCGCAAATGTATCGTGAAGAAAAATCGATTTGGTTAGGCGAGCAGATTTTAACGCTACCTACGTTTTACTTAAAAGACGAACAGGGTGCGATTATGCGCTTTGATCATTTGCGGGTGATGAGTGTCGGCAATGTGATTGATCATTTACTTGAAGCATCTCTTGATATAGAAGCAGATAATGTTGAAATGAATAACCAACACATTGAACAATTACGTTTTGATGTTGAAGTATCTGATTTTGAAAATGACGCAGTATTGGCTTTAAGTAAAATTATTCACAAGCCACAGCCTTTATCTGCAGATGATAAACAATTGGCATTTAAATTAATTACCGAAGCATTGGCGCCTGGTGCTAATATTGAAGTGGATTATATGTTAAATATGCAAAGCGAGCGCGTATTATTACATGGCAAATTAGATTTTCCTAATATTACTGATAAGTTTGATAATAATACGGCCGTGAATGCGCAGCAATTATTGCAAGGATTAAATGCACAACTTGATTTTACTGCGCCCCAGCCTTTGGTCAGTGATTTATTATTTGATATGACCTGGTCAGCCCTGACAAAACAATTTGGGGGTGAGCCAGATGCTGCGCAAGAAGAAGCGGTTAAGCAAATGATGGATGCACAAGTGCAAATGTTAGTGGACAACGGTGCATTTGTTCAAGAGGGTAATAATTATCATTTAGAATTTGATTACGAACAAGGTAATATGATTTTAAATCAAAAACCCGTAACGCAAGGTGAATTATTTTTACTGATCATGTTATTATTTCAAGTGACACCTGATGAAAGCATTACACATTGAACATTTATGTAAGACCTATAAAAATGGCCCTGTAGCATTAAAAGGTATTTCTTTTGATATTGAACAAGGCGATTTTTTTGCGCTGCTTGGGCCAAATGGCGCTGGCAAAACTACAACTATTGGTATTATTTGCTCGCTAGTGAACAAAACCAGCGGCACAGTTAAAGTATTTGATGCCAACATCGATGAAAATTGGCCGCTTGCAAAATCTTATATTGGCGTGGTTCCACAAGAATTTAATTTTAATATGTTTGAAACAGTAGAAAATGTGATTTTATATCAAGCAGGCTTTTATGGCATGCCCTATAAACAAGCAAAAATCGCAGCGAAGCAATGTTTAAAACAAGTGGATTTATGGGATAAACGCCATCATGTTTCTCGCACGTTATCAGGCGGGATGAAACGACGCTTAATGATCGCGCGTGCCATTGTGCACGAACCCAAATTGCTGATTTTAGATGAACCTACTGCAGGCGTTGATGTGGAAATTCGCCGCAGCATGTGGGATTTTTTACAAGAAATTAATCGCCAAGGTACTACGATTGTATTAACTACGCATTATTTAGAAGAAGTAGAACAGTTGTGTCATAATGTTGCGATTATTAATCGCGGCGAAATCATCGAAAATACCACGGTGAAAAATTTGATTTCGCGCACGCCATCAGAGAGTTTTATTTTAGATTTATCAGCGCCATTACAACAAGCACCCAGTATTTCAGGTTTTAATTTAAAATTAATTGATGCCACCACGCTAGAAGTGGAAGTGCCGCGTAATACTTCCATCAACACATTATTTGCACATTTATCACAAGAAAACATTTATTTAACCAGTCTGCGTAACAAATCCAATCGCTTGGAAGAATTATTTTTAAAACTGGTGAAGGAATAATCATGCGCTTTTATCAAAATTATATTGCCTTATTGACGATTATCAGACGTGAAATTGCGCGCTTTAGTCGCCTGTGGATCCAAACCGTTTTACCCCCTGTGATTACCACCTTGCTTTATTTTGTGATTTTTGGTCATGTGATCGGTCGATACGTGAGCGACATGGGCGGCGTGACGTACATTGAATATATTGTGCCAGGCTTAATTATGATGGCGATTATGAATAATGCTTATGCCAATGTGGTTTCCTCATTTTTTGGCGCAAAATTTCAGCGTTTTATTGATGAGATGTTGGTTTCGCCCACATCTAATTTAATTATTTTATTAGGCTATTTAGTAGGCGGTATCGCGCGCGGCATAGGGGTTGGCTTTATTGTTGCGGGTGTTGCTTATTTCTTTGCCCCCATCCAAATCCATTCATGGGGATTGATGTTAGTAGTGGCATTATTATCCGCAACTTTGTTTTCATTGGGCGGATTTATTAACGCGGTATTTTCTCGCAAATTTGATGATATTACTATTATTCCAACATTCGTACTCACCCCCATGATTTATTTAGGCGGTGTGTTTTATTCTATACATTTATTACCACCGGTTTGGCAAAAAATTTCTTTATTTAATCCGATTTTATATATGATTAATGCTTTTCGTTACACTATGCTAGGGGTATCGGATATTGCCATTGGGCCGGCTTTATTAATGTTGTGCGGATTTTTAATAGTATTTTTTATAATCGCCTGGATTTTGCTGGCTAAAGGTGTAGGCTTACGTAATTGATATATTTATTATCATTCAATCAAGGAAGATTAAAATGATTCATTATTCTCGTGTACTCACAACCAGTGCTATTTTATTACTCTCAAGTAACGCCTTTGCTTATTATAATGAGGAATCATTTCCAGAAATTAATATAATGGGTGGTATATCGTCTATAGATATGGAAGATACCAGTCTAGTCATTAATGCCACAGATGTTGATTTGTTAACACAAACCAGCGAAGATACCTGGCAAGCGTTCACAGTAGAAGCAGGCTTTGGTTGGGTGTATTTTATTACCAATCAATTAAAAACAGGCGCTGTGCAATGGTTTCCTTATGTCACCCCCAAGATTAATGTTTATTACTTAGACAGCAGTGACCTTAAGGGGCATGTGTATCAAGATGAATATTATAATGAACATACACTTGATTACACTATGGATTTTGAGAGCGTGCGCGCGATGTTTGATGTGGAATTAACGCTGGCAAAAATCAATTGGTTTTCTGTGTATGGCATAGGTGGTATAGGTGTTGCTTGGAATAAGCTTCAATTAAATACAAAACCAACACAACTGGGTTTAGAGCTCGATGCCAAAAATTATGAATTAGAATCAAAAAACAGCAGTGGTTTTGCCTATGAATTTGGCGCTGGGATTACTGCAGATCTAAGGAATGACTTAGCGATTTCTTTAGAATATTTATACTCGGGTTTAACCAATGTGGAATTAGGTAATAGTCCTGCGGATTCAGATTTCAATATTTATGGTTCATCGTTAGATATTAATAACCAAAGCATTTTATTAGGTTTACGGTTTGCGATTAAATAGTTGGGCTTATTCTACAAAAGGATTAATTCCATGCTCACGTTCTTGCTCTAAATCTTCTGTGGTCATATGCTCGCAGCCGCTTAAAAAAAACATGAGCAAAATCAAACAAAAAATATGTAAATAGTGTTTCATGCGCTCTCCTTAAAAATTTTACTTAACCATGCGCCAATATCAGTTAATTCATGCATACACACTTGATGAGCCATTTCATAAGTGTGCCATTCAACCGTATAACCTTGTGAAGATAATAATTCTTCGGTCATAAAGCCAGCTTCAATCGGCACAATGGGATCTTGTGTGCCATGGGCCAAAAAAATCGGTAAATCTGTAGGCGCAGAAATCGCTTCTTTTAAAGATTGAATCAAGGGCAAATAAGTAGAAAGTCCCATGATACCTGCAAGTGGTTGTTTAAAACGTAAACCTGTATATAAAGCGAGCGCGCCGCCTTGGGAAAAGCCCACCAAAGCGATGTGTTCATAAGCAATGCCTTGTTGATGTTGGTCTTCTATCAGTTCAGAAATCTGCTGATAAGCCTTTTCAATGCCGGCAATATCATGTTTAGCCGCAGGTGAAATTTCATGAAGATCAAACCATGCGGGCATTTGCATGCCATGATTAATTGTCACGGGCATTATAGGCGCATGTGGAAAAATAAAGCGAATCGGCTTATCATCTAATTTTAATTCTGGCACAACCGGCATAAAATCATAGCCATCAGCACCAAGACCATGTAGCCAAATGACCGCAAATTGCGCCGTAGTTTTAGGGTTAATGATTTCAAAAGGTAACATGGTTATAATATACACCATTTATAAGACAACAAGGCAATAATGAAGAAATTACTGTATATATTTTTAGGCATATTTTTACTTTCAGGATGCGCATCAACCTACCATCCTAAGACTAGCCCTGATGAAATCGTGGTGGTTAAATCCGAGCGTAAAATGTATTTATTACATGATAACGAAATCATTAAAACCTACGATGTGGGCTTAGGGCAAAACCCTTATGGTCATAAACAAAAACGCGGTGATATGCGTACCCCTGAAGGCGAATATTATATTGACGGCCGCAATCCTTATAGCGAATTTTATTTATCGCTACATATTAGTTATCCAGACAGGGAAGATAGAGAAAATGCTAAAAAACGCGGTTATGATCCTGGCGATCATATTGTGATTCACGGCATGCGTGGCCGGGGCACACGTCAACAATTTCTAAAAGCAGGTGATTGGACTGAAGGTTGTATTGCCGTAAGCAATAGAGATATGCATGAAATATATGGGCTAGTTAAATATGGCACCCCGATAACAATTTATCCTTAAACTATGATAAATGATGATGAAAAAATTTGGCTAGAAGCGATACAAAATGTTGTGCCGCTAAAATCAGATAATAAAATTAATATCAAGCCTAAGCAAAACTTTCCCAAAAAAATTCACCCGTCAGAACAACAACAAGACGCGGCGCTGCGGTTTCATGATAATGATAGCGAACAACCTGAATATATTTTTTTCGCACGCGGCGGTTTGCAACATCGCTTGCAACAACAATTACGCACGGGAAAAATAAAAACAGAAGCAGTGCTAGATTTACATGGATTCACAGTAGATGAAGCACGTATAGCGGTCAGCGAATTTTTAACTCAAACACATACACGCTGTTTACGTGCGGTAAAAATCATTCATGGTAAAGGTCAAACACGCGGTTCTATTTTGCGTAATAAAGTTTATCAGTGGTTGCCACAATGTCCTTTTGTTTTAGCTTGTTGTTCAGCTATTCCAAGTGATGGCGGCACAGGCGCGATTTATGTATTGTTTAGCCGCAAACCTTAATTATTTCGTAAGAATACTATGATATATTTATTCACCTATGAATCCAGCTCTTTATGAAAAAAATATAGAATTACGCTGTATGCTGGAAGAGGCAACGCGTCATTCAATCTATATCAATATGGCATTAACAAATGTAATTTTGTCGTTTGCACAAGTGCCTATCCCCGCTACCATTGAGCCGGTAATAAAAGAAGAAGAAAAAGAGCGTCCTTTGCCTTATGTCTCTATAACTTTAATATTGTTCACCACTTTTCTTGTGGCAGGCATCAGTATATTGATGACCTTAAAAATGTCTAACGAAGCAAAATTTGGTTTAAAAATAGGAAAAGTAAGACCTATTTTTAAGGAGTTACTCTCAACGCGTACCTTGTTTATTGAAAATGAAGCATTGTTAGATCAATATATTGCTGAACTTAAGGCTATAAAGGAAACCCAACAACGATGGATTAACGGATTATTAACTTTACGCACATTAATGGCGGCCTTAACTTTAAATGATTATAGCTATAATCACATCATGCAAAGTATAGGCAGCAAAACTAAAAGTCATCATTTTATTGGCAAATTACCTAGTCTTGGATTG
>JBEKTV010000064.1:0-6324 GCA_049515675.1 Gammaproteobacteria bacterium
TGCAGGTCCGGCAGTTGCTTATCAACATAAAGATTATCAAGGATCAATTGGCATTATTGCGCCTTATAGTAAGGATTTTTGCACCACCTGCAATCGTCTACGTGTTTCTGCTAAAGGAAACCTTGGGCTTTGCTTATTTGGCGATATTGGTTATTCATTACGACATTTATTACAAGCAGATGAGCAAATACCGGCACTTAAGCAATTTATCATTGATAAACTGCCGTTAAAACTAGAATCCCATTATTTACACCAAAACAATACCGGCATGAATCAGAATTTTGCAGCCATTGGAGGTTAACATGACAAATACACATTTTCAAATGATAGATGTGGGTGAAAAACCTGCAACCCACCGCATTGCCATCGCGCAAGGTTGTATTCATGTCGGTGAGAAAACGTTTGCATTAATTGCTAATCGTAAACTTCCTAAAGGCGATGCACTTATATTAGCTGAAATGGCAGGCATTCAAGGCGCAAAATTAACCGCGCAACTGATTCCTTTGTGTCATCCTTTAGGTTTAGATCAAGTCTCTATCCACACACATTTAGATCCAGAAAATGCTGCTATTTATGTCTATTGTCGCGTAAGCGCAGTTGCAAAAACAGGTGTAGAAATGGAAAGTTTAGCCGGCGTTAACGCAGCCCTACTTTGTATTTATGATTTAGCAAAAATGATTGAACCTGCTTTGAAAATTGACAATATCCGTTTACTACTTAAAATAGGCGGCAAAAATGGTGTGTGGACACATCCTGAAGGTATTCCAAGTCACATCGAGCATTTATTACCAACTACAAAAAAACAGCCAAACTATAAAGGTGTTAAAGTCACAGTGATTAAAACCAGTGACCGAGCATCGAATCAACAATATGATGATGTAGATGAATTAAAACAATCACTAGTGTCTAAACTGACGTCGCTTGGCATGAATATGATTGAATATAAAATATTACCGAATAATCCATTGGAATTGAAAGATTATCTTGTAACGCATATTGAATCTCAATCGCCTGATTTAATAATTACTTTGGGTGGTACGGGTTTATCAAAACGCGATACTACGCCTGAAACCATTGCGCAATTATGTGATAAACAAATCCCAGGGATTAGTGAACTACTGCGTCATGAAGGTGCGCAATTTAATCGCTACGCATGGTTAAGCCGCAGCATTGCGGGTATTATTCAAAATACATTGGTCATTACTTTACCAGGAAAACCAAAAGCTGCCCATGAAGGACTTAATATTTTAGAAAAGATATTAGACCATGTATTTATATCCATCAAAAGTCATACAAAAGAACATCAACAGGAAGTTGAATCATGTCAGCAATAACCGTTACGATACAATTATTTGGTGCGTTTAGAAATTACTCATCCTATTTTGAAAATAATTGTGTTGAGCTTGAATATGATAACCCATGTGAAATTCGTGAGATAAGACAGATGTTTAAAAAAGCCCTTGAAGAAAAATCATCTGAATTTAATGAGCCATTACTTAATCAATCAGTATTTGCAAATGATAAAAATATTTTATCTGAACGTACAATTATCAACGAATCAACCCGATTAGTTGTGTTGCCACCCATCAGTGGAGGTTAACATGCAAAGTAATATTTATACCGGTGTCAGTGATAAAGGTCTTAATATTTTATCTGCATTCCAATTTGTAGCTGATGATGCTCATGGGGGTACTGCCTATTTTCAGGGTACTGTGCGCAAATATAATTTAGGTCGTGAAGTGATAGGTATTAGTTATGACATATTTGAGCCACTTGCTATTCATGGTTTTAATGAATTATGTATGCAGGTGCAAGCACAGTTTAATTACCCATTTAAAATTTACATTGAGCATGCAAAAGGACGCTTAAATGTCGGCGATATCAGCGTTATGATTGCGGTGAGTTCAATTCATCGTGATGAAGCATTTAAAGCGTGTCGGTTTTTAATTGAAGGCATTAAACATAATAGTCCTATTTGGAAACAAGAACATTATGTGGATGGTAATAGTGAATGGGCGCAAGGTCATGCATTATGCGCGAGGGAACAATGATTACATATCCTGAAGCTTTAAATCTATTACTCGCTGATGTGCCATTAGCAAAAACTGAAACTGTGAATTTAGAACATTCGCTAGCAAGAACTTGTGCAAAATCTATTTTTTCAACAGAAGCTATGCCCTCTTTTGCAAACTCAGCCATGGATGGTTTTGCGGTACAAACAAAAGCAGTAGCAGATTGCTCAGCTGAAAAGCCTGTTTATTTAAATGTAATCGCAACTATAGCAGCTGGTGATGCAATATCACACACGCCCTCTTGCGCATTTGACACCTGTGAAATCATGACAGGCGCAATTGTACCCAATGGTTTTGATGCTGTAATTCCCATAGAAGCGATTAAAATAATTGATAGTAATAGAATTGAAATCAATCAAATAATGAAACCCGGACAGAATATTCGCTACCCTGGGGAAGATTTTCAAATAAATGATCTTGTTCTATCAAAGGGTCAAACAATTGAGCCTAAACATATTATGATTTTAGCAAGTTTAGGCATTACGGAAATAGAAGTGTATAAACCTATTAAAGTTGTTATTTTATCAACAGGCAATGAACTTGTCAGTATCGATGAAAAGCAACTTAAACTTGGACAAATTCGCCATTCTAATGGTATATATGCAGAACATTTAATTAAAAGCTTAGGCTATGATGCAACATTTATAGGTTGTTTTGCAGATGATTTTGATCTCGTTAAAAGTGAAATATCAAAAATAGTTAACTCAGAAAATAAACCAGATGTGATTATTACAACCGGCGCTGTATCAGCCGGTAAATGGGATTTTATCCCAAACTTATTACGTGAACTCCACGCAGAAATATTATTTCATAAAGTAGCAATTCGACCAGGTAAACCTATTTTAGCAGCAAAATTATCACATGATATTTATTTTTTAGGCTTACCTGGAAATCCAGTTTCTACTGCGGTGGGTCTAAGATTTTTTGCAATACCTTTATTGGGCAAACTTAGCAATAAGCCTTGCGATAAAATTATTTCAGCAAAATTAAAAAGCAGCATACAAAAGAAGCACGATTTACATACGTTTTACAAAGCGTACTTTGAAATTAATTCAGAGGGTGAATGCACGGTTGATATTTTATCAGGGCAAGAATCTTTTAAAATGCAACCATTACTCGCGGCAAATTGCTGGGCAATTTTGCAAGAGCAGAAAGATTACCAACAGCATGAATTGGTTAAAGTATATATAGGTGTATAATGAAGTTAAGAATTGATCCTAAAAAAATACGCTTTCGCCTAAGTGAAGAAGAAGCAAAAACACTTATGATGACTCATCTCGTTGAGGAAACCATACATTTACCTTCCGAGCAAAAAATAACTATGGCGGTAAAAATTGCCGATCATATCAATTTATTAAATCAAGATAATATCATGATGCTGACTGTTCCCTTGGCTCAAGTGGCAGATTTAATGCAAAACCCAGATAAAAACGGCATCTGTCATACATTTAATAATAATCAAATAACGGTATCTTTTCAGGTTGATATGGCGTGTGAGTCACACTGTTGAAATAATGTTTGTATACAAATTGCCAATGAAGAGGTTTTCGCAATTTTAAATGGAACAGGTATAGCAGTATGAACACTGATACATTAACGTTTTTTATTTACGTTCAACAACAATCTTACGTAAGAAATTTAACATCTGATGACTTTATCATTAGTCTTGGTGTTAGAAATATTAATGCCAACCTGTCACTTTATAACCAGGAAAAGCAAAACTTAATTGAATATGTACAATCAGAACTTGATAAACAAACATATACTTCTGCTTTAGAAAAAGTCAATACACTAAAAAATATCATTGAAACAATTTTAGCGACTAGCGCTACCCCCATTGAAGAGGATATCAAGCGCAATATTATCAATCTTGTTAAATCCGATATTTTTCAAATTGATTTAAAACAACAAGATCTGGACAAATACATGGATGTCATTCAAGATTTGGATAATCCTGCTAATACCATGTTCGGTATATATGTAGGTGCACAACTCACGTTCATGTTGTCTTCGACAGTATTTCCTGTATTTTTTGGTCTTACATTTAGTGTTGCCATGTTGCCTGCAATTTTGATCATTATTATTTTTAATGTTTTATTTGACAAGATTCTATATCAAATATTTGCTCACTTAATTTTATCTTCTGAGTTTTTAAAAAAAATATTTGGTAGTGAATTTAATGTGGACAGCAAGGAAGATTTCAAATTCTTCGTGTTGGTGGTTGCTGCAATTATCTGTTTTAGCTTAGGCGTTTACTATATACCCGCTGCGCTGCTTATTTTTTCAGCTGCCTACTTTGTTAACTTCTATTTACAGAGCGGACATTTGACCAAAGCAATTCGAAAGCTTTTCTTCAGTATTGATAAAGAAACCTGCGAACGTTCGCTTGGTATAGGTTATAAATATGAAAAAATAAAATTATCTGACACTATCACTGTGGATATCGTTTTAAACCAATGGGAACTTACTCTAATCAAATTCGCCTCACTATTTAGCATTTTTTTTGGTGTGGCTATGGCCGCACTGTTTGCAAAATGGGTATTCCCTGTCATTATCAGTGCTGCATTTTTTGGCTCAATGGTCTCGCCCTTAGGTATTGTGGTGATCGCAGGTTTAGTGTTATACGGTATTGTATATGCAATATTAACTGCAAGTGCTTGGGCCGAATTGGTGCAGTTTAATCATGCTTATCAAAAACAATATGGCGCTGAGATCACTTTCGGTTATGGTGTTTTATCAATTCATGCTTTAGTAAAATTATTCAATCATATACGTGATGGATTTTACAATTATTATAAAGAAGCCAAGCAAACATTTTCCTTACGCATGAGGGGCATGCAGTTGCTTTTTATTAAAGATAAAAGATTAGAAGGTTTGGGTGAATTATTTTTAGGTCTTACTCAATTTATAATCGCTTCGATTTCACTTATTTGGCGCATATTTAAATTAGCGATATGCATTATCGCCCCTTATGGTATGTGGTGTGCATTAGATAAAGCCAGTCTTAAATTAATTGATATCTTACAAGCATTTACTTCTAAAGAAGTGGCTACTGGTTTAGGCGCTGCAACCACTTGGATTAATGCTATAGCAAAAGGTCCATTTATTGTTAAAAGTGCGCTTGAACAATTAGCCAATATATTTTCTGATGTCTCAGGTAATATAGAAAATATTGCAGGAACATATGTTTATAAATGTTGGCACATTCTGCAAGTCGCGGTTTTCGGTAAAGAACTTAAATTCAGTCATTTCATTGCGGATCTGTATCGCTGGAGTTATGGTGCTAATGGATTTCTTGCAACGAATGGCGAGTTTCATAAAGATAATGACCCTAGCACCGTCGATCCATTAAAAACAACTGCATTTATTGGTGCATTTTCACAAGCGATCACAACGGCTGGAAAAGCGCGTAACAACTTTGATCAATTAACAACGGCAAAACCAATTGTAAACTCATGGGATAAGAAACAAGAAAAGTCAACTCAACCTCAGCAATCAATCGCTAGTGTTGTGCCTAGTTACTTCAACCGTTAATGCTTTATATATAGGCTGTTCACTTTGAGTACTGTAATCACCTATAGGACATATCACATTTAATTCCGGCATATAACCGCCTGTGCAGCCAACAGGAATATCGTAATCAATCGCATAATAACCAGTCACTCTTCTGCGCGTACCGTCGCGAGCAATACTGGTAATATCAATTAAATCCATATGTTTAAGCCCACGCTCAGCCATATCCTGTTTATTCATTAATAATATTGTACGGGTATTTTTAATGCCACGATATCTATCATTGTCTGCATAAATAGTGGTATTAAATTGATCGTGCGAGCGCATGGTCATTAATTTTAAAAAACCTTTTTTGGGTACGACATCAGGTAATGGTGCGCATGAAAATTCAGCTTTTCCTGATGGTGTATTAAAAACCAATTCCCGCGCAGGTTGTTTCAAGCGAAAGCCTAATTGTTGGCGTATGCGGCGATTAAATTCTTCAAAACCTTCTAAGGCATGTGACATGGTTTCGCGAATATGGTCATAATTTTTAGCGTAATCTTCCCACGGTGTTTTCGTGTTCGGTAAACTTGCTTTAGCAATACCTGCAACAATTGCAATTTCTGAACGTAATTTTGGTGATGCCGGTGCTTTCATTCCTTTTGAAGGATGCACCATGGCCATAGAATCTTCGACGGTCACAAATTGTGGGCCGGTTTCTTGCATGTCAACTTCTGTGCGGCCTAAACAAGGTAAG
>JBEKTV010000065.1:0-6289 GCA_049515675.1 Gammaproteobacteria bacterium
TACGCAGGCAATGCCATGTAATCTTATGGCCACGATCACATCGACATTGCCAGATTGTCCAGTCACATATTGTTTAGCTTGCACCGTACGCATTTGCGCTATTTGATCGCGAAAATGTGCCGCGCTTTCATAATCTTGTGCTATTGCGGCTTTATCCATTTTGTCTGTCAGTTCTGTCATGACTTCGGTTTCTTTGCCTTCTAAAAATAAAATGGCGCTATGAACATCTTGCTGATATTGTTTGGGTTCAATTAAGTTTACGCAAGGTGCGCTACAACGTTTGATTTGATATTGTAAACACGGACGCGTACGATTTTGAAAAAATGTATCGCGACATTGGCGTAATAAAAATGTTTTTTGTAATAAACGTAAACTTGCGCGCGCAGCTTGTGCATTTGGATAGGGGCCAAAACACTGCCCTACTTTACTCATGCGGCCACGCACTAAATCCATACGTGGATAAGTATGGGCTGTATTTATGAAAATATAGGGATAACTTTTATCATCGCGCAGTAAAATGTTATAGCGGGGTTTTAATTGTTTTATGAGATTGCTCTCAAGTAACAGTGCTTCTGTTTCAGTGTCTGTGACCGTGAAGATAATATCTTGGATTTGTTTAACTAATAATTGGGTTTTTGCATCGGGAATATTAGCACGAAAATAACTGCTTACCCGTTTTTTCAAATCACGCGCTTTGCCTACATAAATAGTTTGGCCGTGCGCATCTAACATTTGATAAACGCCAGGTGTTTGTGGCAATGTGGCTAAGAAAGAGTTTAATTCGAACACGGTGAAACCTTTTCAATTCACAGGCAATTTCAATATCGCGGGCGAAACATTTTTCGTCCCTACGGAAAAGATTATTCGCTGCCCTTCATTTCATCAGTATCAAGCATACCATGACGAATGGCTAAGTGTGTTAATTCAACATCACTGGTGACGCCCAATTTTTCAAATAAGCGATAACGGTAGCTATTCACTGTTTTGGGACTTAAACATAGTTTGTCAGAAATATCTTGGACTTTTACACCGCTAGTAATCATGAGCATTACTTGTAATTCGCGCTCGGATAATGCATCAAATGGAGAATTTTCTTTATCAGAAAAATGTTTAAGCGCTAATTGTTGTGCCACTTCAGGGCTTAAATAACGCTGTCCTGCAAATACGGTGCGAATGGCTTGTACCATTTCATCTAAACTTGAACCTTTAGTAATATAACCTGCAGCCCCTGCTTGTAATAAACGCGATGGGAAAGGTTCTTCACCATAAACTGTCACTGCAATCACTTTAGTTTTAGGCGAGCTGCGCAAAATCTTACGTGTTGCTTCCAAGCCGCCAATGCCAGGCATTTTGACATCCATCAGCACAACATCCGGTTTTAATTCTTTAACCAATTGCACGGCATCTTCACCGCTACTTGCTTCGCCAACTACCTTAATGCCTTTTACATCACTTAAAAGGCGAGTCATACCCACGCGAACTAAATCGTGGTCATCTACGAGCAATAGAGTAATCAATTGTGAATCCTTAAAAAATATGCTTTGGAAAATACAAGTATAGGACAGTTTAAAATAGCTAACTCAAGAAAACAAGAGCCAAGCAAAAGATTAGAAAATTAACACGGCATTATTTAACGTAATTTAGTCCTTTACCAAGATATAACATGTATTCATTCATTATATAAATAGTGTCAATAAATATTTCTTATGATTACTTCGGCGCGCACACAAAAACTATGGGATATTGCGTACTTTCGAAATGTGAAACAATAGAGTATATTCATGTTATACAGCTACGATAAGGAATAATCATGCGTAAATTATTCACTGAACATCCCAATAGTATTGGTGAAACTTATGGTGAACATGCATATTATGCATCACGCGCGGGAGTTCGCATGATGTTGGCTGGGTTTGCTTGTATCATACATAGCATTTTTCCTTTTATTTTTATCAACACCGCAAGTCAGACGGTAAAAGATTTACATCAAACAATGATTGCGCGGACAAGCAAAAGCGAGTAACCCTTCGTCAATGCGCTAAATATTTTAAAGGAATCGGGCTCAGGCTAGACCCCCAAATTTCCTGGAAATATATCAATAGTTTACTATAATAAAATTAATATAACTTACTAATACTTTAATACCTAAAGGAAGTTTTGATATGCGCGTAAAAGACCGCCTTAGGGACATAGCCTTTGATATAGCCTCAAATCCCAATCCAAGCTTGATTCGTACTCTACGTATTGAATCTGATGCTGCGGCATCTGACAACAATGAGGGTCCTCAAATTCAACAAGATATGAGAGATTTAGGACTGAATGTGAACTCAATGTCAGCGCCGCTGTACCAAGGTGGCGCTGGGGGCAGTACCATTACAGTGACCTACACTTATGACCCCAATGCAAATATAAACGAAAATCTTCGCGCAGCGATAGACAGAGAATCAAAAAACATTGCTAATGAAAAAGCGCAAAGTCCTACAATTATAAGAAACCACATCCAAAATCTCATCGAGGCCAATCCAAACAATAACGATAAATGGGAAATCAGTTTAGACCCATCCGATAATTCACAATATTTATTAGAGTATCTTGGCAAAAATTGTCCTGAAGGCAGTTTTAGTTACCGTGAAACAAATGTCAATAATGAACATAAACAAGTGATCTCGGTGGATAAATCAAATCAAATTTTTAGTGATTTAGCCCTACTGGAAAAAAAACTTTTTAAAGATAAATCAGATTTATCTCCAGAGCAAAAAAAAGCAAAAGCTGCGGATAAGTTTGCAGAGCGTTATGTTAAAGAAATCAGCGAAACATTACAAAATCAAATGAAGGATTCAAATACATCTCTATGGACAGTTCAAACACCAATTACTAATACTGACGCGCTAGCAGCCATTCAACGTGGAATAAACAAAGAATTTCCGGGTTTGGAAGTAACTCCTACACCGGGAATGATAGATGGAAGACCTGGTACAAACTTTACTTTTTCCCCTCAATCTCCGGATGCACTAAACGATAAAAAATTCATTGAGGTAGCGTGTAAGGGCCAACAACCTATTCCTCTTTCAGAAAGACCTTCGGCTACGACCTCGCCGGTAACACCGAGTTTCGAAACAACACTCGAATCAACAGCTGCAAAACAACAAATGGCACCGGGAGCGCAACAACAAACATCAGCCGCTCCACAACCACAAACGACTTCGAAAGCGCCTGTGGATTATTACACAGAACTTTTAGGACATGTTAATGAGAAGCGTAATGATTTATATCAACAAACAATGGAACAAATGAAAAAAGACCCCAATCTTGACAAGTCAGACATTCCGATGGAAACGCTCGATAAACCAGTAAATGAACAGACTACTAAAAAACTAGGTAATCTATTAAATTTTATGATTAAAACAGAAACTGAAACAAATGCTGCACCATCTCCAGGAAACACAACGTCATCTCCAGCAGCGTCATCACCAGGAAGTACTTCTTCTTCATTCAAACCACCGAAATTGGGGTTGTAATGCGGTCTAATGGGGTCATGCTTGACATTTCAATTTCACAAATGTCAAGCATGACCCTATCATGAAAAAGTAATTGTTTTCCTTTAAAGTTAGTAGTGTTAATATACGCTACAGTACTTCTAAAAAAGGTAAATTATTATGCCCGAAACTGTAGACAGGCAAGAGGAAAACCGCAAAAATAGACATCGATGCTGGCCAGGTCTATTATCTTTCTTTGTTAATAAGTTTTCATCTTTTCCAACATATTTCAAAACAATTACTATCTGGGATGTATCTAATGGTGTGCCTGAAGAAATCTATAATCTCTACAATGAACTATATGACGATATAATAAACGACCGGATAGATAAAATTATTAATGATTATGATTCATTAATAAAAAAACATATTAAGCCCGTGCCAAATGAGTTTGATACGCTACAATTTATTTTCGGTTATCGAACAGCTTTTGATAATTGGAAACTTGCAATACAAAACGATCATTTACCAGCATTAGGCGTTCATTGGTTTGAGCCAGAATTTTATTTATCTGTTTTTTATAATCATTCTTCTGTGGAAAAAATTACAGATGATGCAATTAAAGGTTTTTTAAATAAATTAATTAATATTCATGCGCAATCCAGATTGAGTAAAATAGAAAAAAGAATACGGGTTAATATGGAGTTTTATCTTTTATCACGGATATTACCACAACAATCATTTATGGATTTGATTATCAAGCTTAAATTGGCAGAAAACGATATTGTCATAAATGAAGCGCATCAAAATTTTAATAAAAATTGCATCACCTATATAAAAGGTCAATTACTAAAATTAGGGATGCCTGTAGCTTACGTGGAAAAATTAGATGCATGGTATACAAAGCAAACTTCCAACCCCGAAAATCAAGTCACTTTTAATGATATTATTGTTGCTGGCAAAAAAATTCTAAATGAAATGACAAACGAGATCGAAAAACAAAAAAACCAAGATCAAAGCGATTGTTTACCTACTCAAATGAGTATGGAATTAATTTTACAGATGTCTGCCTATCTTTCTTCATTGTATAATCCCATACTTAAATTAGACGAACGTGCCTATTCTCATTCTGTAGGTTCTTTTGGTGCACCTATTTGATAAAAGCCGTATGAAATTCATTGTTACAACCAATGGCAATATAAGCATTTTTTGTTTCGTAAAAATTGACACATAATTCTTTTGCGCCTTCCCAATTTTTCCAAGTCACGTACATAGTGCCATTATCAGCAATTTTATAAACGCCGGTGTCAGTTTGTGGCGCATTGTCAGGCTTATTTACAAACTTACCTGTGATATGACCTTGGGCATCTAATGTTGCCATAAAAGTGTTATCAACAACCGTACCATTAAGCCGAGCTGAAGAAACAGATGTAACAGTTTTATTAACAAAAGCCTGTTCCAGTTGCGATTTGCTCATTGAAGTTAAAGTAGCTGCAAAACCAGCAGAAGACATTGTCATGAGAGTTAAAAATAATAGTGAGGTGATTTTTTTCATATCAAGTTCCTTTTGTGTAAATTCTAATACTGATGATATTAGCCTATTTAATGTATGGCCCTATTATTAATATAGACATTTTGCAAGCCATTAACTATAGTTTAGTAATTATTGATTTAAGTGACAAGCTATGACACTTCGTAAAACTAATTTGTTGGTAATATTAAGCTGTATACCAATTATGCTACTTCTGTATGCTTTCTCTTCCTCAAATTCATCTGGAGACTATTGGTACAGTGGTTGCCTCGAGGCCAACGGATGTGATGTTACTCAGGTAAGCGAACCCATAGCAGCTGGTGAATATTCCGTAAGTGATTACAAAATGATAACGGTTCAGCCTAAAGATAATTTGGGCTTTACACCTGCCTCCGTTACACTCGATATTAAAAATAATAGTCTGACTCTACAATCAGAAGGATATACACAGCTTTATATCCATGCGATCGATAAGAATACTGGAAAGCCTTCTTCTGAACCTGAGGCCATACTAGGCAGAGGCGATAAATATGTCTTAAAGCCTAATACTAAATTCCAACTCGTCACTGAATTTACTGCCTACTTTACACTCACTATAAGTACAGATTACGCTTATTGGTATGGTGGTTGTCTCAAGGCCAACGGATGTGATGTTACCCAAGTAAGTGAACCCATAGCAGCTGGTGAACATACCGTAGGTGATTACGAAATGATAACGGTTCAGCCTATAGATAATTTGGGCTTTACACCCGCCTCTGTTACAGTTGATATTAGAAATAATAATCTAATTTTACAATCAGAAGGATATACGCAACTTTATATCCATGCTATCGATAAGAATACTGGAAAGCCTTCTTCTGAACCTGAGGCCATACTAGGCAGAGGCAAAACATATGTCCTAAAGGCTAATACTTCATACCAACTCGTCACTGAATTCACTGCCTACTTTACACTCAAAAAAAGTACAGAACAAAACACTACACAATAAGCCAAATCAACTGAATAAGAAAAAATTATACAACTGTTTGAATGACCAGCGAACACATCAAAAGAAAATTTAATTTTGATTAATGAACGTCTAAATCAATGGGGATATTTCCCTTTAAAATGAAATAGTCGGAAATTGAGCGTCATCTTCTCTATTTAAGGCCTTTTATTCGCAATCACCCTGCCTTTAAAACCGAATCATTTGCCTCAAAATAGTTTACATTCAACGCATTTATGGAAAAACTAAATTAAATTTATAAAGCTTCTTTTCAACTATCACCATATTCTCGCTGAT
>JBEKTV010000066.1:0-6288 GCA_049515675.1 Gammaproteobacteria bacterium
GGAATACACATATGTGCCTTATAGAAAACCACATGGCAACGAAGAGAAAGCATTTGAAGCTATTCAAAAAAGGTTTCAGAATAATCTAAAACTCTCAGAAGCCATAAAGACACAAACTGATTTTCATCGTCAAGATTCGAGACTTAAAACTGAAAATACGAAAACAGTTTCACCTTTAAAAAATGCTCATGCAAATTCTGAAAACGCTACAAAAAAGAGAAAATCTACGAATAGGATATCACAACATAGACCTATTCATTATCAACAAGATAATACAGTACTTAGAAAAACCCCAGACGTACAAGCAGATAAGACTGTTTGGAACACAATTAAAGCGCTGATGCAATGGACTTATAAACATCCTATGTATGCCTTCACAGCTTTATTTTCTATTATAGTGATTATGCAATTACGTCCCTCTCGTTCTAATTCAGAAGAAAAAAATGATTTATGCTTTGATCATTTTGAGCCCATAGGCGGTAATAAAAATTTTAACGATGCAAAAGTTCTTATCATTCTTAATAATAATAGTTATAATTCTGATATTGATGTACCGACTGCTGGCTGTCTTAACCTCTATAACCCCCAAACACTTTTACAGCAAAACGTGCCTCTTGGTCACAAGGCAAACTGTGGTGGCAATGAATGTATAGGCTGGGATAGCATCTCAACCGAACGTACTTTACAAGTAAAGAAATATTTATTTGAAAGGATCGCATTTAATAATATCAATAAAATTTATAATGATCATGCACAGGGCCATGATTTATTAAACTTATAGCATCTACTCCGGAAATACCTTACTTTCTTAAAGAATGAAAAATTATCAGATGAAACTGAACATGGATTTTCAGAAAAATCAATCAAAACCACAATTGATCTTAAAAGAATAAAAAAACAAGATGAGTATCGCAGTACCATCACCATGATAAAACATGTTGAATTTTTCGTAGACAAAGAAATTAGATCGCTTCAAGATATTAAGGATCTTTATAAACAATATCAAAAGCAGTTTTCCCCTACAAAAGAACCGCAAAGTGATCAAGATTTAAAAATACGTACGGAGACGTTGTATCGCGCGTTCAAAATATATATATCGCCTAATAAAAAGCTAGCGATATTAGCAGACGTAGACGTTTATAATAATTGTGTTAAAAAAGGCTATCATAAAAATTTAGGATCTTATATGATCCTGGGCGTAAAAAAAAATAAATAGCACCTATTTGTCGAGTAGTTGCCGTTACCGGGTTGCACAATTCCCTTTTAAGTGCTCGCAGGCTGCAAGCACTTAAAACAATATCGCGTGACCGGGCCCGTTTGGACGAATGCCAAAATTTTGCATATTCCTTTTAACCAACGGTCACAGACTTAGCCAAATTACGAGGCTGATCAACATCAGTACCTTTTAACACCGCAACATGATAAGCCAATAACTGCATTGGAATAGCAAATATTAAAGGCCAGAAAATTGAATCAATATTATCCATAGGCACTTGCACCACAATTGCATTTGGAATATTAATTTTTGCATTAGTAAATACAATGAGTTTACCACCGCGCGTACGCACTTCTTCTAAATTACTCATTAATTTTTCCAGCAATTCATCATCCGGTGCAATGGCAACAACTGGCATATCTTCATCAACTAAGGCAAGAGGTCCATGTTTTAATTCGCCTACAGGATAAGCTTGCGCATGAATATAAGAAATTTCTTTTAATTTTAACGCGCCCTCGCGCGCAATTGGATAATACTCGCCGCGGCCTAAAAATAAGGCATGTTGTTTATCTTTAAGTGTATGGGCAATTTTTTCAATTTGAGTATTTAATTTTAAGCTTGCTTGTAATACATCCGGCAGTGCTTGAAAGGCTTTAACTAATTCTGCTTCAGCAAAAGTAGAATTATGTCTTCTTGCTAATAATAAAGTTAATAATAATAAGCCTGCTAATTGTGTGGTAAATGCTTTTGTTGAGGCAACACCAATTTCTGGGCCTGCGCGCGTCAATAATACCAAATCGGATTCACGCACGATGGCGCTTTCAGGGACATTACAAATCGCTAAGGTTTTTAAATAATGTGGTTTACCAAGTTGTAGCGCTGCTAATGTATCTGCAGTTTCGCCTGATTGGGAAATCACGACTAATAAAGTATCTTTTGGCACGATGGCTTGTCGATAACGGTATTCGCTGGCAATTTCTACATGACAGGGAATGCGCGCATATTTTTCAATTAAAAGACGCGCAACCAGCGCTGCATGAAAACTAGTCCCGCAGGCTACAAAATGTATGGCTTTTACTTGGTCAAATATTTTATTGGCATCATGGCCAAAAGCAGCATCTAAAACATGATCGCGACTTAAGCGTCCCTCTAGGGTCATACGCACCGCATGAGGCTGCTCAAAAATTTCTTTTTGCATAAAATGCTGATAATGGCCTTTATCGGCGCTGGTATATAAATCAGGCGTAGCGGTTTTCTCTTCACGTTGTACTAATTTATCTTCAGCATCATAAATTTTTACTGACTTTTGTTTAAGCTCAGCAACATCGCCTTCTTGTAAATAAATTAATCGTTGTGTCACTGGCAATAATGCTAAATGATCAGAGGCAAAATAATTTTCATCAAAACCTAAACCAATCACAAGTGGCGCACCATTACGCACAATAATTAAGCGATCTGGTTCATCACAAGCCATCACGCCAATAGAATAAGCGCCTTTTAAATCGTTCACCGCCAAGCGCACGGCTTGTAATAAAGGAATTTTGTCTTGACGTTTATCATAAATTAAATGGGCAATCACTTCTGTATCTGTGTCTGAAGTAAATACATAACCGCGTTTTTCTAAATAAGCTTTGATTTCTTGGAAGTTTTCAATAATGCCATTGTGAACCACAACAATAGCATCTTTTTCGCCTGATAAATGTGGATGCGCATTTTCCTCGCTGGGTTTGCCATGTGTGGCCCAACGCGTGTGGGCAATACCAATTCGACCATGCACAGGATGATGTGATAATGCTTCTTCTAATTTTTTAACTTTACCTTCTACCCGTACACGCTCAAGTTGCTGATCATCATTAATCACCGCAAGACCCGCAGAATCATAACCGCGGTATTCCATGCGTTTTAAGCCTTCTAATAAAATAGGGCTGACATTACGTTGTAAAATTGCACCGACTATTCCGCACATTATTTTTCCTCGCTGCGCCAATTTTTGACGCTGATTTGTTTCGCACGGCCGACTGTTAATTGTTGATCGGGCGCATCTTTAGTAAGTACTGTGCCCGCACCAATGACCGCATTTTCACCGACAATTACCGGCGCGACTAATGCAGAATTTGAGCCAATAAATGCGCCGGATTTAATGATAGTTTTATGTTTAGCAACGCCATCATAATTACAAGTAATGGTGCCTGCGCCTACATTAACATTTTCACCGACTTCACTATCGCCCACATAACTTAAATGGTTCACTTTTGTACCGCTACCTAAATGCGATTTTTTTAATTCTACAAAATTGCCGACATGAACATCTTGATGTAAATGACAATCAGGACGAATGCGCGCATAAGGGCCAATAATACAATTATTTTCAATGATGGAATTTTCGATAATGGAAAATGGTTTGATATTTACATTTTCGCCAATATGCACATCGCGTAAAATGCAGTTTGCGCCAATTGTTGTGTTGTTACCGATAAACACTTCGCCTTCAACAATAACATTAATATCGATGATAACATCTTGGCCAATGGTTACTTTTCCACGAATGTCTAGACGATTGGGGTCCATCACGGTTAACCCTGCGCCCATTAAATTTTCAACTTGTTGACGCTGAAAATAACGCTCCGCCAGCGCCAATTGATATTTGGTGTTAATGCCAAAACCTTCCATAGAATCTTTTAACTGATAACCAGTGATGGCATGATTAGCCGCTATCGCGAGTGGAATTAAATCAGGCAGGTAATATTCACCTGCGGCATTTTGATTGTTAATTTTGGGTAATAAAATATTAAGCAGGGAACTCTCAGTCACATACCCGCCCACTGCAGCCTCACGAATGGCTTTTTCGGTAGGGCTTGCATCTTTTTCTTCTTTAATGCAAATAATCTCATTTTTGTTATTGCGCATAACCCGGCCTAAACCGGTAGGATTTTCTGGCTCAAAAGTAAGCATGCCCACAGCGCCTGCAGGCGTTTTAGCCAAAAATTCACGTAAAGTATCTGTTTTTAATAGCGGCACATCGCCTAATAATACTAAGGTGCGCTCGGATTTTACATGCGGTAAGGCTTGTAAAACCGCATGCGCGGTACCTAAAGTGTCCTTTTGCTCAATAAATGAACAATCCTGGCCCGAAAGCGCTAATTCTAATGCCGCGCGATTATCCGGACTTACCACTAAAAAAACGCGCTCTGGATTTAAAAGTTTAACATTTTCAACAAGATGCAAAATCCAAGGCTTTCCCGCTAATGGGTGCAAGACCTTAGGTTGATTTGAGTGCATTCGCGTGCCTTTGCCGGCCGCGAGAATGATAATAGATAAATCTGACATGATGGTGAATTGTTTCATATATGCTTTAGTTTAGCAATAATTTAACCAGCCACTTTACTGTCTAAACGACCAACGTTTATGGCCGATATAACTGGTAAAAACAGGGAAGGCGACACCTACAGCATGTGCAATTTCTAAAACAAAAACTGTCACGCCAATCAATGGTAAAAAATAATAAGCCAAACCCATGCTAATCAATAAAGTTTGTGCAACAGCAGCAAGATTAACGATACAAAAGAAAAATGCTGAGCGATAAAGATTTTGCGTATTTTGTTTAAAAACAAATAATTTCGCCAAAACAAATGCCGTGACCATGCCAGTGATATAAGCCAATACCACTGCTATTGAAAAATCAAACCAATGGCTATAAAGAATTCGGCTGCCAAAATTAATTACTGCTGCCGCAACACCAGTGCATAAAAATATAATAAATTGCTTTGAAAAAAATTCTCGAATCATGCGATTGCCTTTTTTGCCATCATACGACCAAACTCTACACTTTCAGAAATGCCACGATCTTCTGGATAATAATAAGATGTATCCGCCACCCACAATCCTTTGACGGGTAATGCAACTGGCGGCAAGCCCTCTAAGTATCGCGGCGGACAAATCGGTTGTGCGTGACGATAACGACTAGCGCGCAAATCAATAAAATCATCATCCTTAAGATCGGGATTTATCGTCTGTAAATAACGTTTCACTTTATCTAAAAAAATCTGATCTGAGTCTTTGAATTTCTCATGCTCACCTGGCATATAAAATGGCACGTAAACAATATGCTGATTCATAGGCCGTAAATTTGTATATTCAACAATCCCTGGGATGTCCATACTATCATCGTTAACATTTAACCAAAAATTTTGCGTAACGCGACGTTTGAGTTTTGCGATTACACACACTACCGCTATGTTTTTTACCGCTTTAAATTGATTTAGAATATTTTCAGGTAAATCTGGCATCACTCTTGGCACATAAGGCAGAGGAATAGTACTGATGACTTTATCAAATTTTTCAATTATGCCTTTAATCTCAACGCCAATTATTTTATTATTTTCAATCACTACTTTTGAAACGGGGCTACTTAAACGAAATTCGCCGCCATGCGTTTCAATATATTTCTTCATCGCTGTCAATAAAGTATTTGAACCGCCTTCTAGATACCCTAGTTTTTCCCTAAACAAATTATATCGAGAGCGACCAATGCGGCGAATACGACTCCAAATCCACGCGGCTGATAAATCGTTGCTATATTGATAAAATTTAAATTCAAATAATTTTTTCCATAATACATCATAAGCTTCACTGCCTACCCAACGTTTAATCCATGTCACCGCATCAATTTTATCTAATGCACGCCAGTCATTACGTTTTGTAGCCAGAAATGCATGTAAACCATAACGAAATTTTGCGATTAAACTTAAATTCGGAAATGTTAATAAAGCAATAGGATTACCCCAGGGAACCACTTTACCCTTATAGTAATATCCCATTTTAGTTTCAACCCAATTCATTTTGTCTGTGAGATTTAATTCTTGTAATAATTCCAGAAAGGCTTTATCAGAAATACAATGAAAATGATAATAACGCTCAATTGCCGTACCAGAAAAATCAAAAGAAGCGGTCATGCCACCCACTCTATCATCGGCTTCAAAAATAACCGGGCAATGCCCCTCTTGTACTAATTGATATGCGGCAGCCATACCCATAGGCCCAGATCCTAAGACAGCAATACGTTGTTGATGCGA
>JBEKTV010000067.1:0-6228 GCA_049515675.1 Gammaproteobacteria bacterium
GTTTTTCCAAACCATGTTTATTGTTTTAATTATGAAAACCCAACGAGTCCAGTTGTGATCAGTGATAAAATTACTTTCACAAGTCCTGGTCAATATATTTTCAAAATTTTAACAAGCCCTGAGGGTGCGTATGCACTTGATGTTCAACAAGGTGCTGGATTTGTGTTTATGGATGATGATGTCTGCGCTGAAAATATTTACTGGTATGTTGATGGCACTACGGAAATAGAAGTGAATACTTTGTTAGTAGGTAACTTTTTAACTACAGGTTATATAGAAGCTGAAGCTGAAGAGGGTGCACAAGCGCTTATTTATGGTAGACTATTGTCGCAAGCCGATTTGGCTCTTCAGGGTAACGCGATCATAGATCCTGCAACCTTAGGTGGTGATTGCGAATGTACTTGTGGTGAATAACTAAGGAAGTAAATAAATATGAAAAGTATAGGGAATGTTGTGTCAAGCTGCGTGTTATGCAGCTTGACTCTCTTAATGGGTGTTGCGCATGCAGATAATCAGGATATTTCATTTGTAAAGCCATTACCTGAATTTACTAATATAGTCTGCGGCGGTGCTTCATCAGATTATACTTTTACCTTAATTAATAATAGAAATAGTGGCGATCCTGATGATCAAATTACTATATTGAGTAGTAAGATATATACCGAGAGTAACGATAATTTTAAGCATGTTTCGAATTTTATTAATATTACTGGCGGGACCTGCGTGCCTTCTAGAGCGCTTTATTATAACGAAACTTGTACGATCAACGTCGAAGTAAATCCTAGTGCGTTAGAATCCTGTCCTGTGGGCGAAGTGATAACGGGTAATATTGATAGACAATTAGTTGTCAATGTAAATACTTCACAGTCATTTGTAGAAACACCTATCGATTTTGAAGTAACACCTTTAGGACCTGTTGATCAGTTTGCTTTGTTTGGCCCTAATATTTTTAATACCGGAATGGGGCCTGTGTCAGTGAGTCAAGATGTCGCTTATACGGACAGTTTTTTAACGACTAATATATATTATCAACCCGGAGCGACTTTCTTTGGACCCAATAATCCTATCACGATTGATACTGCTATCAATCTTGAGTTTGTATTTAACGGACTTTTTGGCCTACAGTATAGTGGCTGCACAAATTTGGGTAACACTATAGCAGCAGGCGGGGTTACACAAACAATTTATCCTGGCGCTAATTGCTTTACGGGTAATTATCCTGCTGTGATAGATGGCCCAGTTTACTTAAATGGTGACGCTGATGATATCTTTGTGTTAATTGTTGATTACAATATCACAAATAATAACATCATAGGTCTATCTATATCTGAGGGCGCGTATTTTACTTTGGCACCTAATGTAAACCCTAATAATGTGTTTATTTTGGTGGCTGAAGACTCCGGTTCTATAGAAATGTGTCCAGATTCTTCAATCACGGCCACCGTACTTTCTTATGGAACATTTGAGGCTGAGGATGCATCTAGCTATGTCACTGGAAGAATTTTACTTTTAGGTGATGCAGATGATGATCCAAACACTGAAAATTGTGGCACTTATGGCAATCCTTGTATTGCTTTAGACAGTAATACAATTATTGCGCCTTAATTGCGCAGCAACTTATCATAAAGGATTTAAAATGAACCTAGTAAATAAATTATTACTTACCAGTTTGGTATTAATGACGTCCGGTCTTGCTTTTGCTGATGAAGATGACGATACGAATGAAGGCGAGATTTTTAAAGCAGAAATGGATGAAGATGGTAAATTAGTGTTGAAAAAATATGTTGAACCTAAACGTGAAGAACCTAAGCTTTTCTATGTCGCTAAAGTCAAAGATGAAGATGAGGAAGATGAACCTACAATGCTGGATGGTTTTGTCATTTCTTTAGCAGGCGGTATTGTAAGCGTTGATCAAGAGGGCTCTTATGATGTCACTGATGATGAATCCGGCAGTCTTATGCAATCTAATGAAGGCGATTGGAATCATTGGTCTGTAGCCCTAGGTGTTGGTTATGAATTTCCTTTAATGCTATTTGAAGAAGAAGCGGAAGAAGATGAAATTTCCTGGATACCCGCAGTCACGCCGCAACTAAATCTTTATTTTATAGGTGGTGGCGATATCGAAGGTGAAGTATACACTTGGGATCCAGAAGTGAATGCACAAAGTTATACTATGGGATTTGATAGCACCCGTTTAATGTTAGATGTGGATTTAACTATAGCGGCATATCAGAATATTTCGTTATATGCGCTTGCTGGTATCGGTGTTGCGTGGAATAGTACTAGTTTGACTACCGTACCACATGAGGGTAGCGATGTTTACGGCGTTGAATTGCCGCATTATAGTAATACATCTTTTGCTTATGAATTTGGTGGCGGATTGGATTTCACCATAGATGATGATTGGGCAATATTCCTAGAATATATGTTCACTGGCCTAGGGGATGCTGAAGTCAGAGGAACCTCGGTTATTTGTACAGATTGTGGCGGAGAATCCGTGCGTTATCTGGATGTAGAAGGCTCTGATATAGAAGTAAATGCCCAGACTATTTTATTAGGTCTTACATACGCGCTGTAAACTCATTGTAGGGGCGCAACATGTTGCGTCCCTATTTAAAATACCCCGCTAAAAACTCCTCAAAAGTCCCCGTTTGCTGCGCTTCAATCATACGTTGTTGTTGTATACTCTCACGCGCCACTTGGTCTAAATCTGCATATTCAAGCGTGGATAATTTTTTGTCCGCAAAATAGGCTTTATTTTTTTGTGACAGGGCAAGACCCAAATCGCTAAATGAATCATAATGCTGAAATAAATCCTCTAACATCTGGGCTGAGGGTAATAACTCCGGATGCTCAACTTTTTCTTTAAAGTGATTTAAAGCATGCTGATAACGCTTATCAAACGTACCCTTATCTAAAAAGCCAGCGATTTCTTCAAGCTCTGAAAATATAGAGCGCGCCCAATCTGTAAGTAAAATCGGTTTATTGTCTTTAGCATGCAAAACACAACCAGGCTTGCGACCTGAAAATACAACCGTTTGGGTATTATAAGCAATGCTGGCTTGTTCTTCATCGGTAAATGGCGGACTATCGCTTAATAAACAATACAATAAAAACAAGCGCGTAAAATCAATTTGCAGCGCATTAATCCCCAAAGGCTCATAAGGATTAATATCAATGGCACGCACTTCCAAATATTCTACCCCTTGTTGCAATAGCGCTTGGCTTTGCCGCTCAGATTTTGCCAATACCCGTTTGGGGCGAATGTGCGCATAATATTCTGCCTCTATTTGTAATAAGTTGGCATTGATTTGCGCGTCCTTACCAAATTTCTCAAATAAAACTTGATAGGGTAGATAAGGCGTACTAATCGCGTGCTTTAAACCTTGCGCATATTCCGATACGGAATTAAAGGAAATATTCAATTTCTTTTGCGTAGCATTATGATAACCTAAATCTGACATGCGCAAGGAGCAGGCATAAGGCGCATAAAGCGTATGTTTTTTAAAAGACATTAATCCTGTAGGTACTTGATGAGTTAAAAATGAAGCATCAAATACAGGGGATGCACCAAATAAATAATCAATTAGCCAGCCATAGCGTAGATAATTTCTAGCAATACCAAAATAACGTTCATTAATTGTGGTTTGTAAATTTGCTTCTTTTGAAAATAAATCATGCCAAATCTGCCAAAATGTCTGCGGCAGGGAGTAATTAAAATGAATTCCGGCAATGGTTTGCATTTTCTTTTCATAACGATGTCCAAGACCTATGCGATATAAAGTACGCATCCAGCCTTGATGCGAACTACCATATTGCGCAATCGGCACATCATCATCTGTTGGAATAATACAAGGCATGCTAGGTGACCATAATAATTCATTATCTAAATGCGAATAAATATAGGTATGCAGATGTTCTAGCCATGATAACAGCGCGTCACGGTCTTGAATGGGCGGTGTTACCATTTCTAACAGGCTTTCGGAATAATCTGTAGTAATGTAAGGATGTGTTAATGTTGACCCTAGAGCGATAGGATGCGATGTTTGAGCGATATGCGCAGATAAATTAACGCGTAAATTTTCTTTTTCAATACCAGTTAATGTATTATCCAGTATTAAAGATTGTGCGTGCGCATTATCTAATTTTTTTAGAAAATTTTCAAATGTAGGCCTCACAACTTCTATCCTTTTACTATACTAGTGTCCAAAGGATATACTAATAGTCTGGAGATGACAAAGTGCTTGATGCATCAATGCTATCTAAATGGGTCCGTTATTATACCAACAATTGGCGTGTAGGCGCATCCCAAGTCCAAACTGTTCGCTCAGCTTTGTCGCAATGTTATTGGCAAGGGTTTATTGGTTGGAGTGAATTGTTGCGTTGTGAGCGCATGCTGAATAAAACGCCGCCCCAGACACCTTGTGATCTTTATCCTGCAAATGATTTAGTGATTGCCATTTCGCATATTGGAAAAACCATTAAAGATCGTTACAAAGTGGTTGATATTCAAGCTTTTGTCGATCAAGGCATTGTGTTTAAAGCGCATAAAGGCTCGGAAATTGTCTCATTATTGTGTGACACTAGCCAAACGCCCGCTAATCCTCAATATACCGAGTTATTTTTAATCGAAGGTAATCCACTGCCTGTTTGGATTGCCTCACAATATCCTACTGGCTTACCGTCATCACTGGCTAATTTACTACTGCAGCAGATTTATCAAATGCTGTCACAAGCCAAACGTAAGGATGAATGGATAGACAGTATTCATACCGGACAATTTTTTATTGATCCCGATACTTTGCAATTGCAGCATATTCCTTTTAGTCATCCTATACAGCCTTATATGCGTGGGCAAATGTATTTGGGTGAAAACTCAGGCTATCGTTTAATTGCGATTGCTTATGAATTATATACAGGCTGTGTGCCAGGTAATATCAATCAAATCCATCAAGTGTTGAAAGCCTGCAAAAATTTGCAACAATGGCAAAAAGTACAAATGGAACGCTGCTTAAGCGGCAAGCGTTCTGTTTCTTTAGGCCAAGCCGCACTCATTTTAAATGCCAATAAAAAATATGTTTATCGCGATACTGCCTTATTAGCATTAGCCAGTGTGTTTGCACTTGCTGCAATTATTTGGCAGGGCACAAATTATGCGCCAGAGTTGTTTAAGCCTATGCAAAATGCAGTCGTTGACCAAACCATAGTCCTTGAACAAGGTACTCAAGATCAGCATGTGAATTTATTAAAAGCGGCTTTTTTTACTCAAATTGAAGAAAAAAACTTTCAAGGCGCGCGCATGAGCTGGCAAGCCTTACAAAAAATTCTACCTAATGATGATATTTTTATACAACAAATAGGTCCTGAATTATTAGCAACAGAAGTAGTTGAGATGCAAGCGCCATTACCAGAACCTGTTGCTTTAATACAACCTGAAACTGTCATGCCTTATATTCCCGATGAAATTGTGCCACTACCGCCTTTGCCAAAATCTGCACCTTCATTGGAATCTTTAATTGAAGCGGTGATTGACGCAGATCCTTGTGAGATTGCTTTAGATGGGCAAAAAAATAATAAATCTGCAGCTTGCATGGATCAATTATCATCTAAAGAAGCAGGGCCACGCTTGCTCGCAATGCAAACACAAGATAAACAATTGGTAATGACCCAGCAGGCGATCTCCATTGAAGAATACAATCAATATTGTAAAAAAACTGCAAATTGTGAGCCTTTGGAAATGGAGCAGGGCTTAGATTTAGAATTATCAGAAATTGAGACTACAGTTGAAGATTATAATTCTTATTGTATAACCAGTGGCTTATGTGAACCTCTTGAGAGTTCGGTTGAACCTGTGCGTGCTTTATCTGCAAAAGAAATTGAACATTATGCGGCATGGTTAAGTAGCGAAACCGGTTATCATTATCGCCTACCTACAGCAAACGAATGGCGAGAAATGAGTTCATCAATAAAAACTGCACAAATTGCAGAATGGGTTTTAGATGACAACGGCGAGCTCATTACTACTTATGATTTAGATTCAAATGCACGGAAACGTCGTAATATTGACGCAGACGATATTAGTTTTCGTTTAGTGAGAGAAAATAAATCTTAATTAATCACTTAGGCCGTGACTGAAGATGTTATTGTTTCATCTAAATGTTCGCTAATATTGCCTTCGTCTAAGCAAGCTTCCCACCAACCTTCAGACCAATAATGACCTTCGCAGCT
>JBEKTV010000068.1:0-9730 GCA_049515675.1 Gammaproteobacteria bacterium
TCCAAGCGCCTTTGGATAATACTTGTTTATCTAATTGTTTTACAACGAGTTGGCCTTCTTCGGTGTAATCTACGGTTAATTCGTCTATGGTAGTTGTCATATATTTCCCCTAAAAAATGTTATTGTGCCATATCCTATTAAAATTTTCACGCTTAGTTAAATTAAGGAGATACGCAAAACTTTGGGCTTCCGTCCAAACGGGGCCTGTCCTCGACTCCCTTTTTCGTGCTCGCAAGCTGCGCGCGAGAAAAGGGAGCTCTTCGGCCACCCGTTTGGAATGAGATCTGTTTTTGTTTTGCGTATGTTTTATCCTGATATAATATTATATATTTGATTGGATTAATTATGTCAGTTACTTGGTATTCACTACTGCCTCCTATTCTTGCCATTACCATCGCCATTTGGCGACGTAATATTATTCTTGCCTTGTTAGTCAGTTTATTACTGGCGGAAACATTACTCTCTGGATTCAATCCTTTTGTCGGTTTGTTAGCCTTGTTTGAGCGTATTGTTGATGTCTTTAGTGACCCTGATCGCACGCGGGTATTATTGTTTAGTTTATTGGTGGGCTCGCTACTGGCTTTATTTCGCACCTCGGGCGGCGTGAATGCATTTGTTCATCAATTAACCTGCGTAGGTTTTGCCACTACAAAGCGTCGCGCAGCATTATTACCCAGTATTACCGGGACATTAATTTTTATTGAAACCAATTTAAGCATTTTAACCGCCGGTATCATTTCGCAAAAATTATTTGATAAATTTAAACTCTCGCGCGCGCAACTTGCTTACATTATTGATTCAACCTGCTCGCCCATTAGCGTACTGATTTTATTAAATGGTTGGGGTGCCTATATTTTGGGTCTGCTTGAAGGTTATGGTTTAGAAAATACGACTTCAACTTTAATACAGTCGATTGGTCTTAATTTTTATCCGATTATCGCCGTCATTATGGTTTATTTCACCGCCATCACTGGTAAAGTATTTGGTCCTATGAAACAAGGCCACAGTCGAATTGACCTGCCTACAACGGATTTCACTGATGATGCACCTGCAAGTAAATCGCGTTATTTTTTAATTCCGCTTTTAACTTTAGTCGCTGGCATGCCATTATTTATGCTCTATACCGGCGATGGTCATTTATTACAAGGATCAGGCACTAAAGCTGTATTATGGTCTGTTGGTTTAGCCTTAATAGTATGTGCAGTTTTATTGTATCAAGGTAAACAAATGTCGACCAAAACCCTTATTGAAAATAGTTTTACCGGTATGAATGATTTATTACCTTTAGTAACGATAGTATTATTATCCATGGGATTAGGCATGGCTTGTATTGATCTTGGCACAGGTCAATATGTGGCATTATTTGTCGGTGATTTTTTACCGCCATTTTTATTAGCGCCGATATTATTTTTGTGCGCCGGAATTATTTCTTTTACAACAGGCACAAGCTGGGGCACATTTGCGATCATGATGCCACTTGGAATACCTTTAGCAATGACTTTAGGCGTACCCCCTGCATTGGTATTAGCCGCAATTTTAGGTGGCGGTGTTTTTGGTGATCACTGCTCGCCTATTTCTGATTCCACTTTAATGGCATCATTAGCGAGCGGTTGTGATCACTTAGAACATGTGCGTACACAATTACCTTATGCGCTAGTCATGGCCGCCGTGAGTTTGGGTTTGTATTTGTTGATTGGTTTTTATCTATAAAATAATACCTAAGTTAGAATCTTGTATCGCTCAATACTATCCGATAAAATCTACTGAACTTCAAAAGCTTGTTCATAATCACCGCAAGGAGAAAGGAAATGACTCAAAATAAGCGCTCTAGTATTAATGTTCAAGGAACAGTAATCACAATATTGTCTCTTAAGGATGAAGATTATATTTCACTAACCGATATGGCTAGAAAATTTAAAGATGAAGCACTTATTCACAATTGGATGCGAAACCGTAACACATTAGAATTTATAGGAATTTGGGAACAAATGCATAATCCGAATTTTAAAGGTATCGAATTCGAGACCTTTAAAAAGGAATCTGGCTTGAACAGCTTTTCTCTAACTCCCAAAAAGTGGATTGATGCCACATGTGCTATTGGACTTCAATCACGATCCGGTCGATATGGTGGCGGAACCTTCGCGCATAAAGATCTTGCGTTTGAGTTTGGCTCATGGCTTAGTCCAGAATTTAAACTTTATCTCATTAAAGAATTCCAACGACTTAAAGAAGAAGAAAATAGACGATTATCATTAGAATGGAATTTGAATCGAACACTCTCTAAGCTCAATTACCGCATTCATACTGATGCAATAAAAGAACATTTAATCCCCAAGATACTCAATTCAGCGCAAACCAATTTAGTATATGCAAGCGAAGCAGATGTATTAAATGTTGCATTATTTGGACAAACCGCTAAGGAATGGCGCGATGCTAACCCACATCAAAAGGATAATATGCGGGACCATGCCACAATAGAGCAACTACTTGTCCTAGTTAACCTTGAAAATATGAATGCTGAGTTCATTCGCATGGGATTAAATCAAACAGAACGCTTAAAAAAACTTAATGCTATAGCAATTCAACAACTGCAAAGCTTGCTATCACAAAATACTGCGAAAAAAATAACCCTCGTTCTAAAATCTGAAGAGCAGACTTTTGCTGAGCAAATTATTGACGGGTAATTCAATGAAAATATTACTGACTCTACTTTGCACCATTGTCATCTTAGCCTTTTTTGGTTTAATTTACTTATCGTTACCAACATTTTATATAACTATACCTTACCCGTTTTTACATATAAAAGATAAAGCCACATTAATTAATTGTTTAGTTGGGATAGGAACATTTGCCGCATTTTTAGCAGCATATGCCTCGTTGGCATATCAGAGAAAGAAAGATCAGCATGAACGTGAAGACGATAGATCAAAGTTTTATCTAAATCAAGCCATTTCAAATTTCGAAAAAGCTGAAAAACTAATAAGCATAAGACCAAGCCCAATAAAGTGGAATCTGGTCGCATATTTATTACTGACAAACCATAATGATATTATGCCGCATATTACATTAAATACTCATCAATATATCTATTTAACAAGCTCCATCAAAGCCTATTACATAATTTGCGATTCGATTGAAAATAATAATGAAAAAAACTCATCTATTTCAAAAAAAATATCAATGAAATCATTGCATGCCATATATCGCTTCATATTAAAATCAAACTGGGCATTTTATAACCCATCGAATTTAATGCCCCCTGAAGTTTATAACCATTCTTATTTTAAAGATAAAATTGAAGACAATGCCCCATTATCCAACGAAGAAAAGCACTGGGGAGAAAGGATGATTAGTCATGAGGTTCAAAATAAAATAGAGCACGCTCTTTCCATTTTACTCAGTTGGATTAATGAGCGTTAAGAAGAAAACAAATATAAACCGCAAATTTCCAGCACTAAAAATTCATAAAGATTTATCTATAAAAATCGGATCTAAACTCTCCGCATCAATCGGTTTGTTAAACACATGATTAATGCCAGCAGCGGTAAAAAGCGCTAGAGGATATTCATCAGGTGTTACCGTAAGTGCAATAATTTCTATGGGCTTTTTATTGCGGGCGCGTTCGAATGCGCGGATTTTTCGGGCGACTTCAAAACCAGAGATATCAGGTAAACCCATATCTAGCAAAACCAAATCATATTTGTAATAACAATACAAACTTAAACCATCAGTGCCATCGCAGGCACCATCGACATTAAAACCCGCATGCGTTAATAATTCTTTTGCCGCGAAGTGGGCTGTTAAATTGTCTTCAATCAGTAATATTCTTTTTTCTGAGCGCAAATACATATTATTCCACCTTAATAGTAATTAAACGTACTTAAGTGTGGGCGCGCTCACCTTCTACCAGTTGCCATGCATCACGGTTCAACCCATATCAAATGCACAAATCTACGCTTGTTTGCATAAAAATAGGGAAGGACTGGTAAAAAACCACGTGATGATGGCACGTTTGGTGCCGATATTGTAAGATATACGTAGCCATTAGCAGTGTCCTAGACTGACTGGTGGTTAGTGAGGCGACAGATGTTCCACGCATCTGGCGCCCACGACCTTATTTCATACCATTTTTAAGAATAAATCAAGTTTTTCGTAACAAATTCTTCAGGAATAGATATTGAGTAATACCTTTTTGGAGTGAGTCAATGAACAGTAAGCCCACAATAGATTGGATGGGTATAAATTTTGAGATAATGGAAACGTTTTGTCATCCATTAGATATTGTTTATTGTATCATCAATCCATCATCAAATGACAATAAGTTTTATACTTTATCCCATACTGAATATGATGGTTTTGGCGGGGCAATACATTTAACTAAACAATTGTATGGCAAAGAAATTACAGATCAGCTGATAAAATCAATTGCTTTTTTTTCAAAAAATATACAAAAACAATTTAGTTTTAAAGAAAAATATCAATTTTTTAAACAAATCGTTTATGATTCATTGATGCAGAGAACTACTCAGCAGTATTGGGAAAAATATAATCCAGCGCTTGCAAGCACTAAAGATGATCCTGCTGATATGGCCTGGCATATTTTCACTGAAGCCGAAACAAAAACCATCATTAAAAATTTCAATAAATTAATTTCATCTGCCTTACTTTTTACTTTACATCAAGTCACCAAAAAACATCTACTGAGTGATAATGAAAATGAAAATTGGTTACTCACCGTTGACATGAGAAGATATGTTGAAAATAAAACAAGCATGAGTAATTGTATGTCAATCGCGCCTATTAATATGAAAAATATCCATTCACCACATCTTGTTTATAAAAACATATTACAAAGTATGATAAAGAAACGTCATTGGCTATACTGGTTCAGAATTCATTCCATCAAATATACAGGATTTAATATACATAAATTTTTTCTTAAAAGAGTATTAAATCATCTTAAACCTATTGGAATCTTTTCTTATACTGCGATGGGTACACTTGCAAATAAATCAATCATACTTGGAGCGCCACCACCCTCACCTTTTTATCCAATCGGCGCAGGAACAGGTATTTGTAATAATCAGTTATTTTTAGCCTTACGACTACATCCGACTTTAATGAAAAGTCGCGACGAAATTTCGCAATGCTGTAATGAATGGGTTGATAATCTTCGCGCATTAGCAAATATTAGCCTTGACAAGTAACTGCGCTCTTGATAATTTTCTTGCATTATAAAAACTCATGCAGGAAATTTTATGAACAAAAATGTTTTGCCTTTTGTACACATTGAGCATGTCAGCGAAATTATTTCCTATGCTTATGCGCAACAGGCTTCTGATATTCATTTTGAACCACAAGATGAACATTATCATATTCGTATCCGCTTACATGGCTTGTTACACCCTATTTTTATAGGGCCAAAGCACGTCTGTGCGCGTTTAACTACGCAAATTAAAGTCATGGCAGCACTTGATATTGCTGAGCAACGTCTGCCGCAAGATGGGCGGATTGCGTTTAATGTGGCAACGCATCAGTTGGATATTCGTATCAGTACTTGTCCTACGCTTTATGGTGAAAAAATTGTTTTGCGCTTACTTGACCCCAAAACGCATATTCGTGACTTTAATGAGTTAGGATTAGATAACACCCAAACCAATATTTTGACTCATGCCTTAGCAAAACCGCATGGATTAATTTTAGTGACTGGCCCGACAGGTAGTGGCAAAACCACTACTTTATACAGCGCCTTACATTATTTAAATCAAAATACTCATAATATTGTTACCGTTGAAGACCCCGTGGAAATTACTTTGCCTGGCATTAATCAAGTACCTGTGCAGGCTAATATTAATCTCACTTTTGCGCGTATATTACGTAGTCTTTTACGGCAAGACCCTGACATTATTATGATTGGTGAAATCCGCGATAAAGAAACCGCAGAAATTGCAATTGCTGCTGCGCAAACCGGTCATTTAGTATTATCGACTTTACATACCGCTAGCGCATTAGAAGCCGTGAATCGCCTAGCGCATATGGGTGTTTCTCGTTATGAATTATTAAGCAGCTTGCATTTAATTATTGCGCAACGTTTGCTGCGCTTAACAACAAATGGTCGTATAGGCGTATATGAATGCTTGCCGATTACAAACGATGTTAAGCAATATATGTTAAGTCATGAGAGTCTCACTTATGCATGACTAAATCGATTTATACCTTTGCTTATCAAGGTTTTGATACCAACGGCCATGCAATTAAATCCTATATTCATGCTGAACATATGCTGATTGCAAAAGAATATTTAATTTCTCAAGGCATTGTGATTCAAAAAATTCGCAAAACCTTATTTGCACCCCGCCTACATTTTACTCAACGTGATTTATTGCAATTAACGCAACAATTCTGCGTATTGATTACCGCTAATTTACCACTGATTTTCTGCTTAAACACGATAGCCAAGCCCTTTAAGCCTATGGTGCGTACTATATTTAAGCAAATCATTATGATGATAGAACAAGGTGCGCCATTAAATGCAGCTTTACAATTGTTTCCGTTTATATTTCCGCATTATTTTGTTCACCTCCTTAAAATTGGCGAAGAAAGCGGCAGGCTGCCACAAGTGCTCACCCAGCTTGCACAGTATCAAGAAAAAATCATCGCACAAGTCCAGCAATTAAAAAAAGCCCTGCTTTATCCTGCGTTTGTATTTGCAACTAGTATTATCATCACGCTGGCATTGTTACTGTTTATCGTGCCGCAATTTCAGTTATTATTTGCTGATGTGACTAATCAGTTGCCGTTAATGACGCGTTTGGTATTTTATTTATCGGATTTATTGCGTAATCTCTCGATTTTATCTTTCGGCATTTTATTTTTGTTTATTTCTATATTTTATTATTTCTTTAAATATAATGAGCGATGCCAACATATCATACGTGAAGTTCTATTCCATTTACCTTTTATTGGCAATATCATTCACGCCAGTCAACAAATTCATTACTTACGCAGTCTAAGCGTTGCCTTACAAGCAGGATTACCGCTGACCCAATGCTTAAAATTAAGCGCAGATGTTATGCATAATACGCGACTTGCCAAGCATATTACCCACATTCCTTACCATATTGAATCGGGTATGAATCTTAAGCAAACTTTCCTTCAAACCGGGCAATTTTGTGATATCGTTATACAATTAGTTGCAATTGGTGAACAAAGTGGACATCTTGCCATGTTGCTAGCACAAAGCGCGCATATATTAGAGCAACAACTGGATAAACAAATCCAGCAGCTCACCACTTTATTGCAACCCATATTAATCGTGACTTTAGGCGTTATTTTAGGCGGATTAATTATTGCCCTGTATCTACCGGTATTTAAATTAGGAACTTTATATTAATGGAAGTATTACTGCTTATTTTATTTGCGCTGTGTATGGGTAGTTTTTTGAATGTGGTAATTTATCGCCTGCCGCGCTCAATGAATATTGCCCTGCCCGCATCACATTGTCCGCAATGTAAATCACGTTTACGTATCTGGCATAATATTCCTATAGTGAGTTTTTTATGCTTAAAAGCCAAATGCTTTTTCTGTAAACAACCCATTAGCTGGCGTTATCCCTTAATTGAAATCTTAACCCTGGTCTTAAGTGTGATTGCTTTTGTGCAATTTGGCTTTGATATTTTATTGTTGCCAGTTTTATTGTTTACTTATGCCTTAATTGCCCTAACCTTTATTGATATTGATGTACAAATTTTGCCAGATGTGATTACTTTGCCATTATTAGGCATTGGGCTTGCGCTGAATTCATTTTATTATTTTACAACACCTGCAGATGCTATTTGGGGCATGTTACTTGGCTTTACGCTATTATTTAGTATCGATTATTTATATTATCTAGTGCGTAAACGTCATGGCCTTGGCATGGGCGATGCTAAATTATTAGCTGCAATCGGCGCATGGTTAGGTGCATCGGCATTAGTGCCTGTTATACTGATTGCATCCTTATTGGGATTATTTTGTGCGGTCATATTAATGCTGCTAAAGCGCTTAAAATATGACATGCCTATACCGTTTGGTCCGTTTTTAGCCATTGCGGCTTGGGGATATTTAATATGTGGGTAGTGGGATTAACTGGTGGAGTGGGTAGCGGTAAATCTGCGGCCGCACGCTTTTTTTCTGAATTAAATATCACGGTGATTGATGCTGATCATATTGCCAAAGAATTACTCAATATTCCTGAAATCAGTAAAACCGTGATTGATCATTTTGGGCCGAGTATTTGCGATCGCGCTGGCGCGCTTAACCGTTATTCATTACGACAAGCAATTTTTACGGATGAACAAAAACGCCATTGGCTAGAAGCGTTTCTGCACCCGAAAATTCGTGAGCGGATTAAAGATTTAATTTCAGGCAGTACTTCGGCATATACCGTAGTCGTGATTCCATTATTGATTGAGACCCAAAAAGAGGATTATGTGGATAGAATTTTAGTGATAGATGTACCCGAATCTATGCAAATAAGCAGATTAACTCACCGAGACGGTATTACCGAGGCCGAAGCAAAACAGATGATAGCCGCCCAAGCTGCGCGTAAAACCCGGCTCGCACTTGCCGATGATGTGATTGAAAATACCGACACATTGGCTACATTAAAAAATAAAATCTTGGGACTGCATGATACTTATCTGCAAATTGCCAGAAAAAACAAGAAAATATGACTATAATTTGGAAAACTTTTACGAATAGGCGCCATGAGTATTATTTTTGAACAACCCTTAAACGAACGCGTACGTATTTTCCTACGCTTAGAACATCTATTCGCGCAGCTACATTTCTTTCAGCAAAAACAAAACTCTACCTGGCATGCGCGGGCCTTAGTGTCTACGCTAGTGGAAATTATCAGTGTTTTTGAGAGAGCCGATATTAAGACTGAGTTTTTAAAAGAATGCGACCGCCTGAAAATTCAATTTACCAAATTGTTTAAATCCCCGGAAGTCGATGGTAAGCGCTTACAAACCTTTATTAGCAAAATCGATACCGCTGCGGACACTTTACAAAACCTCAAAGGCCGTATTGGCCAAGAGGTACGCGACCATGAGCTGATTACCGCGATTCGCCATCGCCTGCCTATTCCTGGCGGGACCTGTAATTTTGATTTACCACAATATCATTATTGGCTAAATGAAGACCAAGGCCGGCGACAAAGCGATATAAAAGCGTGGATAAACACTTTTACCCCTATTGAAAATACGGTTACTTTAATCCTTGAACTGATTCGCAATAGCGCTTATGAAGAACAACAAACCGCCAAAGAAGGCTTTGCGCAAAAATCCTTAGATGGCGCAACCCCTTGTCAATTAGTGCGGGTTACTTCTGAACACGAGGGTGTATTCCCTGAAATTAGCGGTGGCAAACATAGGATTAGTATTCGGTTTTTATATCTAGGTGATAATGGTCATCCGCATCAGACTAAGGATGATGTGGAGTTTGAGTTGGTTTGCTGTATAATTTAATCCTTTCTGTTTATAGCAACGCTACTTATCACTATTAATGTTTTCTTAATATTTAAATGGTAAATTTAGATATAAATGAGAGAAGACATATGCCACCTCCTGACCAAGCTCAACAAGCTACCATTGCGACCATAGATATTAAAGAAGTCTATAATCCTAAAGATATAAAAAATAAAGTTCGACTTACACACGAGGATGTTTTTTATATATGGGATCAGTTA
>JBEKTV010000069.1:0-12659 GCA_049515675.1 Gammaproteobacteria bacterium
TTCAAGATGCAATACAAATTAATCAAATTTTAGAACAAATGATTAGATTACATCCAGAGCAATATTTATGGCAACACCGCCGATTTAAAACGCGTCCAGAGGGACAAGCTTCCGTGTATTAATAATTGCTTAATAATTTAATAATCAACTCACATCTATCCTAGCGAGTTGCCTTTAATCATTCCAAAAAAGTATGATGCTTTCTATTTTACACAAGGAAAACATCATGGCATTTAAATTAACCATAGAAAACGTGTTTAGAGATTTTTCACAAGGACTTTACGGTAACCGTATTCCGCTAGATGATAAAGATGTTTTAGAGATCATAAAACTCTGGGATGAATTAGTCGAGGAGTCCTTAAACAATCCAGAAAGCGCCATTATATATGATGACTGGGAAGTAGGCGGTGCACATCCACAAGTGACTGCAGAATTTACCAATCGCGATTTTATGGAAGTGTATAGATTAATACGCGCAGTCGCACCACATACTTCATTGCGTCCGTTAGATAGATCAGCCAACGTATTTATGCTCGCTCCACTCAATGAAGAAGATATTGAACATATCATCAAACAATTAGCGCAAGATATTGCGCATCCAAAATTTGGGCTTAAAGTAAAAAAAATATTAAAAAAATTACTCAACGTAAAAATATTCGATTCGCAAGGTATTATTGCGGAAATGAAATCCACGCTGAAAATCATTGCAAAATTACGTCGTGGTGAATATAAAGATGAACTCGGAAATAATGTAGAATATTTAATCAATGCTGAGACCGCAATTCCCTATGGCAATGGTCCATTCTATCCAAAAGAAATATACCTTAAAAAAGTTGAAGATTCATACAACGCATTATTAGCAGCAGGTTTACCTATCAATGAATCTCGCATCAGTCTAAAAGACATGATAGGACAACTTGATGCAAAAGCTGTCAGAGAATTATTGCCCGACATCATTAACAAATTAAAGGAATTACAAAAAGACAAAGGCACAGAAATTCCAATTGGCTTACATTTACATGACACAGGTTGTGCACTCGAAGCCTATGTAGAAGCCATTAAAATTTGTAAACAAGAACTTGATTATCCGATTGTCATTGATACAGTAGAATGTGATGCATATAAACCTGAATATACCGGCGAAAATGCCTACAAAAATACAGGCTTTGTCAGCTTACGCGATCTTAATCAAGCCTGTCTTGCGCAAGGCATTGACTTAGGCATAAAACCATCGCAATTAACAAAGCTCGATAAAATGGGCGAAATTGCCAAAAGAGTCGCGGAAAACTACAGCGTACGTCGTGTTGAATCTTTATTCTCAGGCGAAGAATTACGTGATTTTGATATTCCAGGTGGTGCGTTTGCAAGCTTTAGTGAAGCTGTAAAAAATGCTGGGATTGCAGCAAAGTTAGATTTAAGTGAAAGAGATGCTTTATTACTCGCAGGCAATGGCTTAAAAGCAGTGGCAAAATTAATGGGTTATCCATTTGCAGTGACACCAGGATTTCAAAATAAACAAATCGCCGCTTTAAATTTAATTAATAACATGATTGAAGCTAAACTATTACAAACAGATCAACCGTTTGATAAAATGAAACAAGATTTATTAAAAGATTTATCAGACACAGAAGTTGAAAAATTATTCTTACAGAATTTAAGTAAAGTTGTAGAAGAATTTTTGCAAGGCGAAATGCCCGCAGATACTTTACGTAGAATGGGTATTGAAACAACAGCGCAAGTGCATCCTAAGATTCGCGAAAAATTAGGCAGACGCGAGAAATTACTCACAGAAACCGTAAAATCAAAATTAGCTGAAGCAAGAAAAGTCGTAGAAAAATTAGATCAAGAGGGTTTAATCAAGCCTACACAAACGCAAATTGAAGCCGTACATCATGAGTTTCAAGGACAACCTGAGGATATTATACAAAAAATATTAAAAGAGCGTGCTTATCAAACGCATATTACATGGGCACTTGAACTTGGCGATCCCAAGCGTTTAGAATCAGCACTTAAAAAACAGTGGTTGCGTGAGCCTGATCCTATATTGTATAAAGGCAAAGATGCTGCATATGCACTCCGGGTTAAACGAACAAGAAAAGGTAAAAATCCAATACTTGATGAAATGGAAATTAGATTAGAGCAAATGCAAGCTGGAAAATTATCGCTAGATTCACTCTATGACTATAAAGCGCTCAAGCAAGAAGCAGAGCGTTGCGAGATATGGCTCTGCGTTCTTATTTTTATACAAATGCATTTATCAGATTTATCTCATGTCAGATATGCGCAGACATGATATGGCCTTAGATTTTATGGCAGCACAATTAACTGAATTAAAATCTGAATCCACAGTTGATTTTCACACACAATCACAACATAAACGCCAAGAAATAGAAGCTTATACAGTCAAAGCAGTTGTGTCAGGAACTGTAACGCAAGTACATGTAAAACCTGGCTCTGTTGTAAAAGAGGGAGATCTATTATTAGAAGTATATGCCGCTAAGTCTCAGCACACGATAACGTCAGGCATAAGCGGAATCATTGAAAAAGTCGAGTGCAAAGTTGGGCAATTAGTCGATGGTACTGATACGGTCATCACTTTTAAAAAGGACGAGAAAAGTGAAGCACAAGCAACAACAGTACAAGCGCCCTATAAAATAAATCCACAAATCTTAAACGATAAAATATTGAAAAATCAAAAAACAGGTGTTGATCTTTTGGTAAAAATAAAAGAAATGCAATTAAAAATAGACCGAGAAATTTCAGAGTATCAGGCAGCAAATCATGATGAAAATGATTTAATGCAATCAATGCAAAAACGCGGCTATTTTGGCCCGGCTTTAACGTTAACAGCAGCTGCGAAGAGCGGTCATGAAAAAGAAATTCACGTCATTGGTAATCGTGATACCAGTGGTATTAAATTATTAACTGATCTAAAACAAGCCAATTGCGATGCGCGTTTGCTTTATGAGACATCTGATAAAGATACCGCGCTGATTAAAAACGCTAAAGACCATGAAAAGATTTTAGTGAAAACCTATTATAAGCAATATAAGCCCATACTAGATGCACTCAAAAAACTTGCAGAAGAAAATCCTGATAAAACAATTTATTTTCACCCAGGCTGGGGATTCTTATCTGAGAAACCTGATTTCGTAAAAGAAATGGAAGACCAACTGCCGAAAAATGTGATCTTTGTAGGACCACCGAGTAAGGCTATGCTACAAGTAGGCAGCAAAAAGACTTGTCGTGAAATGGTGAAAAAAGTGGTGCCTGAATTTAACCCAGGATATATGGAAGAAAAAATCCTTATTCCTGCAGCTCAAATTAAAAATTATATCGATAGCAACTTTAGCAATACGCATCCGCTTCATAAAACTATGTTGGAACTTTATCAAAATGTTCTTAAGATAGGCGGCGATGTGATGATTAAAGCAGTTGATGGCGGTGGTGGGTATGGTATTGCCCATTTTACAGCCAATGAAAATAAGGATAATTATCAAGAATTTGTGCGCATGTTTCATAAAAATGTCGATTTTTCTGAAGACCTGTATAAGAACGGCGAAATGTTAATTGAAGAATTTGTGGGTGGTAAAACACGCCATCTTGAAGTGCAACTTGCTGTCAATGATATGGGCGCAATGGTGTTTGGTATTCGTGATTGCACTTCACAAGAAACAAAAGCTAAAACCAATGAAATGAATGTCATTCAAGGTGATTATCCTGATGAAGTGACTTCTGAAACAATGTTGGCCATCAAAAAATTAGGTCAAGAAATGTCAGCAGTGGGTTATCGCGGATTATGCACTGTTGAATTACTCGTAGCAAAAGATGGCACAATTGTACAAAAAGATGTAAAGCAAGTACACGCAACTCTAGAAGATGAGAGCGGGAAAATTGCTAAAAAATTTATACAAGGTAAAGCACGAGAAGGCGACATTAAAAAACGTATTTTAGAAGCAAATACGCGTCTGCAAGTTGAACATTCTGTCACCGAAGAAGATATACGGATAAGAACAGGCAAAAATATTTCTCTACCGCTGATTAATTTAGCGTGCGTGCGCGAGAAAAATATTTCACTTGCGGATATTTTAAAACGTGACTTTGGTTTTACTGATGAAGATTTATTGAAAATAATGACTGTTGGCACTGAGCGTATTGAACATGTACGCTTAAATTCATGCTTGATAGATGTGCTGACAGGTAATCGAGGTTCATCATATTACTGGGGTCGTATGTGGCCAGGTCAAGATATTATTGCCAAAATTGCGAAAGACACAGGCGCACATATTATTATTGGCGATATTGGTTCTGGTAATTTTAATCGTCAAACTGGCGCAGTATGGGGAACAACTAAACAAGTACAAGCCGCTTTAACGCAAATTAATAAACTAGTAGAAGTCACACGCGCCTGTTCGCGCGAAGACGGGACGCTGAGCATTGATTCCGTGTTTGCGTTTCATGAATTAGTCTTTGATGAAAAAGGTAATTTTAATAATGATTTCACCACGCTTACACAAGATGATTTTTTAGAAGCAGTGAAACAAAAAGAAATCAAAGTGGAAATGGACAAACAACATCTAGGCACAACCCCAGCATTAAAACCTGGCGCAATGAAAAAAGCATTTACAGAATTTTTGGCACTGCAAGCAGAAAAGCTGAAACAAAAGTTCACACAATTTCAGCATGCAGTATTCGCTAAATAAAATTACCCGTAGGGGCCGAAAGATTTTTCGCCCCTACGGAAGATTGATATTACTCGCAGTAAGTGGCGCTCATCAAATAACTGACATCGCAATCTGCGCCCAAACTAAATGTTTGTTTTAACGGATGATATTGCATCCCTTGAATTTTATCGACCTCAAAACCTTGCTCACGCAAAACGCGAGAAATCTCGGAGGGTTTTATAAATTTAGCATATTCATGCGTGCCTTTTGGCACTAAATTTGATAAATATTCTGCGCCGATAATTGCCAGTAAAAAAGATTTAAAATTGCGATTGAGTGTAGATAAAAACAACACACCACCTGGTTTTAATAGTTGTGCGCAGGATTGAATAATCAGCGTAGGGTCAGGCACATGTTCCAACATTTCCATGCAAGTAATCACATCAAATGTATGCGCTTGTTGTGTTGCAAATGTTTCAATAGGTAAACAATGATATTCAATATCTAAATGTTGCGCTTTAGCATGTTCACGCGCAATAGCTATGACATCAGCGGCTAAATCAAGACCACTGGCAAGCGCACCTGATTTCGCTAAACTTTCAGTTAAAATCCCGCCGCCGCAGCCTACATCTAAAACGCGCTTACCGGTTAAATCAACCTTCGCTTGTATAAACTTAAAACGCAAAGGATTAATGGCATGCAAAGGTTTTAGCGGCCCTTGAGTGTCCCACCAGTGATTGGCGAGCTCATTGAATTTGTTGATTTCGGTATTCATGGGGCGATTTTAGCATGTTCAGGGGCATTGAGAATAAATATCATCGTAACAGTAATCTTGGGTCAACGGTCTAGTATTTTATACCCCGGCGCTGGGCGCATTTAGCAAAATAAACTCAGGTCAGTTGTTAGTTTTTGCACAAAGTTAAGCTATTGAATTTAATAGCTTTTTGATTCATCGCTTCTATCCGCGCTTTATGCTAAAATAACCCAGTTAAACAGGTCCTACTATAGAGGTTATAAAGTCATATGAGCACCTTTGCTAAAGAAATTTTCCCTATCAATATTGAAGATGAGATGAAACAATCTTATCTAGATTATGCCATGAGCGTTATTGTCGGTCGGGCGCTGCCTGATGTGCGTGATGGCTTAAAACCAGTCCATAGACGGGTTTTATATGCTATGCATGAACTCAATAATGATTGGAATAAACCCCATAAAAAATCTGCTCGGGTAGTCGGTGATGTGATCGGTAAATATCACCCTCATGGTGATACTGCGGTTTATGACACTATTGTTAGAATGGCCCAACCGTTTTCTTTACGTTATTTATTAGTCGATGGCCAAGGAAACTTTGGTTCCGTCGATGGTGACCCACCAGCGGCCATGCGTTATACCGAAGTACGTATGAGCAAAATGGCGCATCAATTATTGGCAGACCTTGATAAAGAAACTGTTGATTTTGTACCCAACTATGATGAAACCGAATTTGCACCTACAGTTTTACCTACACGCGTACCAAATTTATTAATTAACGGTTCTTCAGGTATTGCCGTTGGTATGGCGACCAATATTCCGCCGCATAATTTAACTGAAGTGGTGAATGCTTGTCTTGCTTTAATTGATGAGCCTGAAATTTCTTTAGATGAACTGATGAATTTAGTGCCCGGTCCAGATTTTCCAACTGCCGGTATTATCAATGGCCGCGCAGGTATTGTTGAAGCGTATCGCACCGGTCGTGGCCGTATTTATGTACGCGCAAAAACGCATATTGAAGTTGATGAAAAAAATCAAAAACAAAGCATTATTATTGATGAGCTGCCTTATCAAGTAAATAAAGCCAAATTAATTGAACGCATCGCTGAACTCATTAAAGAACATAAAGTTGAAGGCATTACCGCGCTACGTGATGAATCTGATAAAGATGGAATGCGTGTAGTGATTGAAGTGCGCAAAAATGACAATGCGGAAGTACTACTCAATAATTTATATACTTTAACCCCTATGCAAAATGTGTTTGGGATTAATTTGGTTGCGCTAGACCAAGGTCAACCAAGATTATTTACCTTAAAACGTTTATTGCAGGCCTTTATTGCCCACAGACGTGAAGTAGTGACCCGTCGCACCATTTTTGATTTACGTAAAGCGCGTGAACGTGCACATATTTTAGAAGGTTTGGCAGTTGCTTTAACCAATATCGATGCAATGATCCAGCTGATTAAAACATCAGCAAGTCCACAGCAAGCTAAAGAAAGATTACTTGCCCATGATTGGCAGCCTTCAGGATTTATTCAGCATAAAGAATCCACTTATCGTTTATCTGAAATCCAAGCACAAGCCATTTTAGATTTACGCTTACATCGTTTAACTGGATTAGAGCAAGATAAAATTTTAAGTGAATATCAAGAATTACAAGCCTTGATTCAATACCTTAAAGAAATTCTAGAAAGCCCTGACAGGTTAATGAAAGTCATTCGTGAAGAATTAGTTGAAATTCAGCAAGAATTTGGCGATAAACGCCGCACGGAAATTTTATCTAGCCAGCAAGATTTAGAAACTGAAGATTTAATTCCAGAAGAAAATGTAGTGGTTACATTATCACAGCAAGGATATGTAAAATATCAACCGCTAGATGTGTATCAAGCACAACGTCGCGGCGGTCGCGGTAAATCAGCAGCGCAAGTGAAAGAAGAAGATGCGGTCGACCAATTATTGGTAGCTAGCACCCACGATACGATTTTATGTTTTTCAAGCATAGGTAAACTTTATTGGTTGAAAGTGTATCAATTACCACAAGCAGGGCGTGCATCACGTGGTCGTCCGATTGTTAATTTATTATCGCTTGCGGAAAATGAACAAATTAATACCTTATTACCGGTGCGTGAATTTGATGCTGAACATTATGTGGTGATGGCCACTAGCACTGGCACCATTAAGAAAACTTCATTAAGCGAATTCTCACGTCCACGCGCAAGCGGTATTATTGCAGTTGATTTATATGATGATGACAAATTAGTACAAGCGGCCATTACCAAAGGCGATGATGATATTTTATTATTTACCAATGCCGGTAAAGTCATTCGTTTTAATGAATCACAATTACGCGCAATGGGCAGATCTGCTCGCGGTGTACGCGGAATTAGATTGGCTGCGCATCAACGCGTGATTTCAATGGTGATTGCAAAAGAAGGCGGCGCAATTTTAACGGCAACACGTAATGGTTATGGAAAACGTACAGAAGTGTCTGATTATCCCACCCATGGTCGCGGTGGCCAAGGGGTAATATCTATTCAAGTCACAGAACGTAATGGTGAAGTGGTAGATGCTCTACAAGTATTTGATACAGATGATGTGATGTTAATTTCCGATCAAGGTACATTAGTACGTACCCGTGTCGATGAAATTTCTGTGATTGGACGTAATACCCAAGGGGTACGCTTAATTCAATTAGGCGCGCAAGAACATTTAGTAGGTATCAGTCGTATTGAAGGAATTGAAGGTGGGGAAACAGAAGCTGCAGAAACAACGGATGATGCAGATTAAGTAATAATCATGGATGTAACATGACAGGGAATAAGCAAAAAAATATTTTAATCGCAGCAGGAGGCACAGGCGGTCATGTATTTCCTGGTTTTGCGATTGCTAAAGCATTACAAACTCGTGGTTATCACGTCACGTGGATGGGCACAGAAAAAGGTATAGAAGCAAAAGTTATGTATCAGGCATTCGCGGCAAAGGTTTAACCTCATTATTACTCGCCCCCTTTAAATTACTACGCGCATTAGTACAAACCCATCACATTTTTAAAAAACGTAAACCTGATTTAGTGATGGGTTTTGGCGGATTTGTTTCAGGACCTGCAGGCATCATGGCATTTTTAACACGCACACCCTATGTGATACATGAACAAAATGCGATTGCAGGCTTAACCAATCGCTATTTATCCTATGGTGCCAAGCGCGTATTTTCATCGTTTGGTAGTGCATTCTCATCACACAAAAATATCACGGTAACAGGTAATCCTGTACGTGCAGAAATTTTAGCATTACCACAAGCAAAAGAGCGATTTGCAAAGCATACCGGTCCACTTAGGATATTAATATTAGGCGGCAGTTTAGGTGCGCTACGTATTAATGAAGTAGTACCACACGCGTTGGCAAAATTAACTATGCCTATTGTGGTTAAACATCAATGCGGTGAAGGCAGTTATGATAAAACATGCGAAGCCTATCAAATGCTTAAAATAGATTGTGAAGTCATGAAGTTTATTGATGATATGGCAAATGTATATTCATGGGCAGACATTGTGATTTGTCGCGCAGGGGCCACTACAATTGCAGAATTAATTGCTGTGGGATTGGGTTCGATTTTAATTCCCTATCCTTATGCAGTAGATGATCATCAAACGCAAAATGGTTTATATTTGCAAAATGCAAATGCCGCAATATTAATTGCGCAAAAAGATTTAACCCAAGAATTATTAGCGCAAACCCTAGAAAAAATAGGGACAAGAGATGCCTGCGCGCAAATGGCAATAGCAGCAAATAGTATTTATCAAGGCGATGCCGTAGGCAAAATAATTAACAGTTGTGAGGAAGTATTAAATGGATAATAAAGTATTAGCCATGCGCAAAATTAAACATATTCATTTTGTCGGCATAGGTGGTGCGGGCATGAGCGGTATTGCCGCTGTTTTACTCAATCAAGGTTATCACATCAGTGGCTCTGATTTACATGCAAGTAAAGCCACAGAACAACTTAAAAAATTAGGCATAAATGTGTTTATTGGTCATGATGCCAAGCAAATTGATAATGCGCAAGTGGTGGTGCAATCAACGGCAATCAGTGATGATAATCCTGAAATTGTTGCGGCGCGCGCAGCACGTATTCCAGTTGTACCTCGCGCACAAATGTTGGCTGAACTGATGCGGTTTCGTTATGGAATTGCAATTGCCGGTACCCACGGAAAAACGACGACTACAAGTTTAGTGGCGAGTTTATTTACCAAAGGTGGATTAGATCCCACTTATGTCATTGGTGGTTTATTAAATAGTTCAGGTACACATGCAAGCTTAGGTCAAAGTCATTATTTAATTGCTGAAGCGGATGAAAGCGATGCTTCATTTTTATATTTAAATCCAATGATTGCCATCGTTACCAATATTGATCCTGATCATATGGATACGTATCAAGGTGATTTTAATAAACTCAAACAAACTTTCTTAGATTTTTTACATCGCGTGCCGTTTTATGGCTTAGTTGTCCTTTGTTGGGATGAGCCTGTGATACGCGAACTTTATCCACAGATTAATCGTGCTGTGATTACTTACGGTTTTCATGAAGATGCGGATTTACGTGTAGTTGATTATCAACAAATCGGCACACAAAGTCATTTTATTGTACGCTTTAAAAATGGCGCACCGGATTTGCCGATTACTTTAAATTTACCAGGACAGCATAATGCCTGTAATGCATTATCAGCGATAGCTATTGCAAAAGAAGAAGGTATTCCAGATCACGTCATTCAAGAATGCTTAGCTGAATTTTCAGGTGTTGGCCGGCGTTTTCAAGTTAAAAATCATGTTAAATTTGCTGGCAAAGACATTACAGTTGTAGATGATTACGGTCATCATCCGCGCGAACTTGCAGTGACTTTACAAGCGGTACGTCAAGCTTGGCCTAATCAGCGTTTAGTATTAGTATTTCAACCGCATCGTTTTACCAGAACCCGTGATTGTTTTGAAGATTTTGCCCAAGTGCTCGCTTCAGCGGATCAATTATTATTACTCGAAATTTATTCCGCAGGCGAGCCACCTATTGCAGGCATAGACAGCCGCGCATTATGCCGTGCAATTCGCTTGCGAGGACAATTAGAACCAATTTATGTCCCCGATGTAGATAGCGTGCCAGAAGTGCTGAGTAATATTGTTCAAGACGGTGATGTTGTATTATTACAAGGCGCAGGTAATGTTGGACAATTAGCGGGACAATTTTAAAATAAATATAATTTTATAAAGGAACACAAAATGCATATTTATATTTTAGGCATAGCTGGCACATTCATGGCTGGAATTGCAAGGATTGCAAAAGAAGCAGGATTTAAAGTCAGCGGTGTGGATGAAGCGATTTATCCGCCTATGAGTACGCAACTTGAAGAAGATGGCATTGAAATTTTTCAAGGTTATGATGCTGCGCATTTGGCGATTAAACCCGATTTAGTCATTATCGGTAATGCCATGAAGCGCGGTAATGTAGAAGTAGAAGCAGTACTCTCACAGCAAATGCGTTTTGTCTCTGCGCCACAATGGTTGTATGAACATGTTTTATTTAATCGTCATGTGCTTGCTGTTTCTGGTACGCATGGGAAAACGACGACTACAAATATGCTGGCTTATATTTTAACGGTTGCAGGGAAAAATCCAGGTTATTTAATTGGCGGCGTACCGAAATTATTAAAAGGCTCTGCCGTTTTAGGTGATGCACCATATTTTGTCATTGAAGCCGATGAATATGACACAGCATTTTTCGATAAACGTTCTAAATTTATTCATTATCATCCCAAAACATTACTCATTAATAATTTAGAATTTGACCACGCTGATATTTTTAATAACTTAGATGAAATTAAAAAACAATTTCATTATCTGATTCGTACCATTCCCAATAATGGTGAAATTATTTATGCGTATGATGATGACAATATTCGCGATACTTTAAAAATGGGTTGCTGGTCTAAGACTACAACAGTAGGCTTAAAACAAGGCGATTGGTCGGCAAAACAAGTGAAAGAAGATGGCAGTCAATTTACCATTTGTCATCACAATAAAGAACTTGCACAAATCAATTGGAATATTTTAGGCTTGCATAATGTGCAAAATGCAATCAGTGCTGCTGCATGCGCACACAGCGTAGGCATTGAAATGAAATTTATTGTTAAAGCGCTAGAATCTTTTGAACTACCCGCGCGGCGCATGGAAATTAAAGGTGTTGTGAATGACATTACCATTTATGATGATTTTGCCCATCATCCAACAGCCATGAGAACAACGTTAGATGGTTTACGTGCGCGTGTAGGCAAAGATGCTCGCATTATTGTTTGTGTAGAGATGCGTTCTTACACTATGCGTCATAATGTACACGGCGCAAAAATTATTGATAGTCTTGCGAACGCCAATCAAATCTTAATTAAAAAACCTGAAGAAATTTCGGATGCAGATTTACAAGCAATGGCCAAACATCATCCCGATTGTCATATATATAATGATACTGATGCGATTATTCAACAATTAGCCAAAACTGCAAAACCGCATGATCATATTTTAATTATGAGTAATGGTGCATTTGATGGTATTTATAATAAATTGTTAACAGCGCTAGGAAGAGTATAAATGCGTTTTTTTATTATTTGGGTATTATGTTTTTTTACGCCAATATTATCCGCACAATCAACCATTGAGCAAAATATTGTGACTGTAATTGATGAAAATAATGAAGCTGCTTTAGCTTTATTAGAAAAAATAGTCAATATCAATAGCGGCACGGATAATGTTCAAGGCATCTATCAGGTGGGTGAAATACTTATACCAGAATTTGAAGCGTTAGGATTTAGTAGTGAATGGAAAAATCTACCTGAAGACATGAATCGTGCAGGTACTTTATTTTTTGCCCGCAAAGGCAATCAAGGCAAAAAATTATTATTGATTGCTCATCTTGATACCGTTTTTCCCAAAAGCAGTCCGTTTCAAACATTTTCTCGAAAAGGAAATTTTGCGTTTGGGCCAGGTGTTTCTGATGATAAAGGCGGTATTATTCTTTTATTGTACGCATTAAAAGCACTTCATTCACAAGGTTTATTAGACAATACCACGATGACAATTGCATTAGTTGGCGATGAAGAAAATAGTGGCAAGCCTACCAGCATTTCTCGCAAATCTTTAATTGAAGCCGCAAAAGGTATGGATGTGACTTTAGATTTTGAGCCTAATATAGAAGCTAACACTG
>JBEKTV010000070.1:0-6071 GCA_049515675.1 Gammaproteobacteria bacterium
CATCACACAAGCACCTGCTTTAACCGCATATTGAATCGTAGGTAATGCAGCAAGAATACGTTGATCACTGGTGATTTTGCCATCCATCATAGGTACATTAAAATCTTCGCGAATCAGTAAACGTTTTCCTGCTAAATCCACATCCCGCATATTGAGTAACATGCTCGCTCCTTGTTATTATTTTGCATTCATTAAGGCGATAGTCGTATCTAACATCCGATTCGAGAATCCCCATTCATTGTCATACCAAGATAATACTTTCACTAAATTGCCGATTACTTTAGTTTGTGTGGCATCAAAAATACTGGATGCTGGATTATTATTGAAATCCACAGACACTAAAGGTAAGGTGTTGTAAGTCAGTATATTTTTCAGATCGCCTTTTGAAGCGTTGAGCAAAATATCATTGACTTCATCTACAGAAGTCTCGCGTGCGCTAGTAAATGTTAAATCCACTACAGAAACATTGATTGTAGGCACGCGCATCGCAAAACCATCTAATTTTCCAGATAATTCAGGTATCACTAAACCAATTGCGGCAGCGGCACCGGTTTTGGTTGGAATCATGGATTGAGTTGCAGAACGCGCACGTCTTACATCGGTATGATAAACATCAGTTAACACTTGATCATTGGTGTAAGCATGAATCGTTGTCATTAAACCTTCTAAAATACCTAGTTTTTCATGTAAGGGTTTCACCAGTGGTGCTAAACAATTAGTGGTGCAAGATGCATTAGAAATAATAGTATCACTTGCTTTTAAAGTTTTATCATTTACACCAAATACTATGGTTGCATCCACATGACCGCTTGCAGGGGCAGAAATAATCACTTTTTTCGCGCCAGCATTAATGTGTTTTTGCGCTTTGTCTTTTGCAGTAAAAATACCGGTACATTCTAATACCACATCCACACCTAATTGACCCCAAGGCAGTTGTTCTGGGTCGCGCTGCGCGTAAACATGAATTCTATCGCCGTTAACGATTAAATCATTGCCATCAACACCGACCTCACCTTTAAATTTTCCGTGCGCGGTATCATATTGGGTTAAATGCGCAAGAATACTTGCTTCACCTAAATCATTGATAGCGACAATTTGAATGTCATTTTTTTTATCACTCTCATATAAGGCACGCAAAATATTGCGGCCAATACGACCATAACCATTAATTGCAACTTTTATTGGCATATAACCTCCTCTACAGTTTTAACTACATTTTGCACTGTCATATGCAGTGCTTGAAACACTTTTTCCGCAGGACCTGATTCGCCAAAGCGATCTATTCCGACCACTTTACCTTCAGTACCTACATAATAAGCCCACAAATGTGTGCTGCCAGCTTCAACGGCAACACGTTTTTTAATGTGTTTGGGTAATACCTGTTCACGATATTCTAAAGTTTGCTGATCAAATACATTGGTACTTGGCATTGATACCACGCGCACTGCAATATTTTTTTCCGCTAATTGTTGTGCGGCAGTCATTGCAAGTTGCACTTCAGAACCTGTGGCAATAATAATCGCTTGGATTTTGGGTGAATCCCACAAAATATATCCGCCTTTTTCAATATGCTGTAGCATTTGTTTATCACGCGTCTGCGCAGGAAGTTTTTGTCGGCTTAATGCTAAAATTGTCGGCCCTTTTCTCATTAATGCATGACGCCAAGCAATTGCGGTTTCAATTCCATCACAAGGACGCCATAAAGACATGTGCGGAATTAAGCGTAAACTTGATAGTTGTTCAATCGGTTGATGGGTTGGACCATCTTCACCTAAACCAATAGAATCATGCGTGCCGACTAATATCACTTTTTGTTCCATCAGCGCAGCCATACGTATGGCATTACGCGCATAATCAGTAAATACTAAAAACGTGCCGCCAAATGGAATTAAACCACCATATAAGGCAATGCCATTCATGATCGCAACCATGGCAAATTCACGCACACCGTAAAATATATATTCACCGCCTGGATTTAAGTGCGATAGCATTTCTGCACCCTTCCAGTGGGTTAAATTTGATTCGGTTAAATCTGCGCTACCACCAATTAATTCTGGTAATTGTGCAGCGTAATGGGTAATTGCCACTTGTGAGGCTTGTCTAGTTGCATTTGCCGTCATGGCTTGTTGCAAACTTTCAATCCAATCATTTTGTTTTTCTGCAAAATCTTTGGGTAATTCGCCTTTTAAGCGACGGGTAAATTCTTGTGCTAATTCAGGATATGCTTGTTTATATTTTGCAAAAACACTGTCCCATTCAGATTGTCTATCGCGACCCACAACTTTTGCATCCCAATTTTTATAAATATCTTCGGGAATTTCAAATGGTGCATAAGGCCAATTTAATTTTTCGCGGGTTAATGTGACTTCATCTTTACCCATAGGTGCGCCATGTACTTTTGCAGTGTTGGATAAATTCGGTGCGCCAAAACCAATTTGGGTGCGACAACAAATTAATGTGGGTTTTTCAGTTTCTAATTGCGCAGCTTTTATGGCTTTGCGAATAGCATCAGGATCATGACCATCGACATCAGCAATCACATGCCATTGATAAGCACGAAAACGCTCGGGGACATTATCAATACACCAATCATTGACTTTGCCATCAATAGAAATGCCATTATCATCCCAAAACGCTATTAATTTGCCTAAACGTTGCGCGCCAGCAAATGAACAGGCTTCATGAGAGACGCCTTCCATTAAACAACCATCACCAGCAAAAACATAAGTGTAATGATCGATTAAGGTTAAATCATCGCGATTAAATTCTGCGGCTAATTTACGTTCTGCCAATGCCATACCTACAGCATTCGCTAAACCTTGGCCTAGTGGCCCTGTGGTAGTTTCAATTCCAGGGGTTAATCCATGTTCGGGATGTCCAGGTGTTTTGCTGCCTACTTGGCGGAATTGTTTTAAATCCTCCAGGGTCAAATCATAACCAGTTAAATGTAGTAAAGAATATTGCAACATAGAACCATGGCCATTGGATAAGATAAATCTATCGCGATTAGGCCAATTTGGATTATTAGGGTTATGTTGTAAAAATTCCCGCCATAAAACTGTGGCAATATCCGCCATGCCCATAGGCATGCCCGGATGGCCCGATTGGGCTTTTTCGACGGCATCAATACTTAAAAATCGCAGGGCATTTGCCAAGACATCCAAGGAAACCATTTTATCTCCCTAAAGTTAGCTATTGTCTCATATTCCTAGAAAATATCCTATGCCTATTAGACCCGCGCAGATAAACCCTAGCGCAAAGCTCTGATAAGCTGTTTTTCTAACGCTTTTCATCTTTGCTTTTTGCTGAGAAAGCATATCCGGCAAGGCAAATAAACGGTTAATGAAAGCGGGGGTATTGCGCAGTTGCTTACGCAATAATTTAAACGTGGATTGCTGCTTAAAAAACTTTTCTAAACAAGGCTTGGCGGTATCCCAAATATCAATGTTAGGGTCTAGGTAGCGCGAAAGTCCCTCCACATTCATTAAGGTTTTTTGCAATAACATCAGTTGCGGCAAAATCACCATATTAAATTGCTTTGCCGTTTGCAATAAACGTAAGAACAATTCGGCAAAAGAAATTTCACTGGTTTTACGTGAAAAAATCGGCTCACATACAGTGCGAATGGCATTGGCAAATTCATCTGGTCTTGTGTCTTTTGGCACCCAACCTGAAGCAATATGTAACTGCGCAACACGGTCGTAATCTTGCGCAAAGAAAGCGGAGAAATTTTCTGCTAAATAACGTTGATCTTCTGTGGGCAGCGTACCCATAATACCAAAATCCACTAAAATATATTTAATGCCATCTGGTGTTTTTTCTACAAAAATATTACCTGCGTGCATATCGGCATGAAAAAAATTATGCTCAAATACGGCGGTAAAAAATAATTCAATGGTTCTAGATGCCAGTAAACTTAAATCTATGCCATTTGCAATCAGCGCATCTTTATCACTCATGCGTATGGCATGAATGCGCTCAAATACAGCTACATTTTTTCGTGTATAGGGCCAGTAAACTTTTGGAATCAGCACCCAATCAATATCTGCCATATTACGCTTTAATTGGGAGGCATTTGCCACTTCATAATTTAAATCCAATTCCTTTTTTAAGATGTATTTAAATTCAGTGACTGCGCCATTTAAGCCTAATTTTCTCAGTGTGGGTGAAAATAATTCCGCCAAATTCGACATCACCGTAATTAAGCGAATATCTTTTTTGACTTGTTTTTCTATATTGGGTCGTAATAATTTGATGACTACTGATTCACCAGTTTTTAAATACGCCCCGTGTACTTGTGCGATAGATGCGCTACCAATAGGTTTATCCTCAAAATCAACAAATAAAGTATCGACGTCTTCACCTAAACTTTTTTTAATGATTTGTCTTGCGACAGTGCTTGAAAAAGGCGGCACTTGGTCTTGTAGTTTAACCAGTTCATTGGCAATATCTTCTGGCAATAAATCGCGACGACTTGCGAGGATTTGTCCAAACTTGACATAAATTGGCCCTAATGTTTCTAGCGTTAACCGCAGTCGGATGCCACGTGTTTCTTGCTTACCAAAACTATATTTTAAAACGCTGAATAATTTCATGTAGTTATATCCGCTGTTGACACAAGCGTGCGCGCACTAATAAACGCTCACATTTGTTGCGCAGTCCATTGACTTCATCGATAAATTTATCAATTGAAGCTTTGGCAGCAATCATAGGATCTTCATCGACAACATAGGCTGCACCTTGTTTTAAAATATATTCTGCCATTTGTTTTGTATATTCATGCGCTTGGCGTAGTGTTTGCGAAAGTGCTTGTCCTGCTACATCACCTAAATTATGTGTTAAGGCTTCTTCCCAATCCGGATGAAAATCATGCAGAATATGACTTAATTTTTGGGCAACCTGCATATTGCCTTGCATTTGCAGCTCTTGGTCAGGCGTTGGTGTCTTTTGTGATAAATTCCATAAGCTTTTTGTAGAAGCGGTAATTGTGACATCAACATCTTTGGGTGCGCGCAGGCTTAAAAATATTTGTTGGGCGTCAATGTGTAAATAAATAATTTGTTCTAGAGATATTATGTTTAAAGCAATGCAGCGGTTTTGTAATTCGCTGAGCGCTTTTTGCGTATGTGGGTCAAGTGATAAAGTATAATTAACAACACCTTGGCTTGTGGCTAATAATGTTTCTAATAGTAATTTCATGACTTAAATCCCCGATGTATCGCAACAATTCCGCCTAATAAATTAAAATATTCAACTTCATTAAATCCCGCATTAGTCATATTTGACTGTAATTTTTTCTGTGTAGGATGCATGCGTATAGACTCAACTAAATATTGATAACTGTTTTTATCATTAGCAATAAGCTCGCCTAGTTTTGGTAAAATATTAAATGAATAAAAATCATAGGCTTTTTCTAAAAATTCATTTTGCGGCTTAGAAAATTCTAAAATCATCATTTGGCCGCCCGGTTTTAATACCCGTAAACATTCCAATAATACTTTATCTTGATGCGTCATATTACGAAAACCAAAAGCGATAAAGATGTGATGAAAAGTATTGTCTTTAAAAGGCAACTCTTCTGCATTGACTTGCAATGCACAAACATTATCAATGCCTTTATCCAGCATTCTGTCACGGCCACGCGCTAACATTTGATTATTCAAATCGGCTAAAATCACCTCGCCGCTGGCACCTACTTTTTTTTGCAGTAAAGCGGTTAAATCACCAGTGCCGCCCGCAAGATCTAAAACCATTTGCCCAGGATGTACGTTGCTGATTAATACTGCATGACGTTTCCATAAGCGATGTAAACCCAGTGACATCACATCATTCATTAAATCATATGAAGGCGCAACATTGCTAAACACCGATTGTATGCGCTTAGTTTTTTCTTGTTCAGTTACTTTTTCAAAGCCAAAATGATGCGTCATTATAAGATATACCGAGTTAAATCATCGTCCTTAATGAGCATGTTGAGTTGTGAATCAACATAGGCTTTATCCACAGTCACTGTTTGATCTTTAAACTCATTGGCCCCAAAAGATAATTTTTCCATCAAACGTTCCATCACT
>JBEKTV010000071.1:0-5956 GCA_049515675.1 Gammaproteobacteria bacterium
TGCTATGGCCTGGTTAATTTTGCTTAATAAATCTTTTTTATCTTTATCAAGCTGGCTTTGACTATCCTCAGCGGTGTTTATATTTGATTTAAGGTCGTTATAAATGCCCATAATACACCTAAATTATTTAATATTATATTTAGTATGTTAGCATACTATTGATAATTTTACAATTAAAACAAAGCCAAGAACAGCTTTAATAAACCCTTAATATAAATCTTATATAATATGGCTTTACTTAAAAAGCAGGGCCTATATGAAGCATTCATGGCAACACAGAAAAAAACCGCAGGATTATCAACCATTAAATGAGCATGATGCGCAGTTTGATATTAAATTAGTGATTCTCGGTGGCAATCACTCAAGTGGCGCTATGGAGAGTATAGGTTTAGCTGTGTTGCAGCAGTGTGAGCAAGATGATGTTGATGTCATAACCTTGTCAGAAAGTACCAAGGAGTTACGTCATCAAATGTTTTTAGCACAAGGACAATCTCCAAATGGACCCAAAGTGAATTATCTTCAGTGGATTGACCAGCATAAACTTAAACATATTGGTGTTAATTTATCATTTGAACAAGATAGGTTTTTGCAAGAACAATCCCTAGCTGCTTTTATAGGCACTGAGCAAGAACGCACCGATCATATGGCTTTAAAAATCATTGAGCAAATTAAGCAATTACCAAATAATAAAGGTGTGGTGTTATTGCCAATAGGTTCTGTTCATGCCGATAGAGTTGCAAAAAAAGTAAGAGATGGATTGCCTGCATCCATTAAAAATTCAGTAGAAATTATTGTTGCTTATTGCCCTGCTGGTTATGTTGATAAAATGATAATGAAGCAGCAGATTGCCTCTCATACGCGTGATGTTGGTGATAACATCACTATGACTGATAGATTTATTTATTCGTCACAAACATCTGCATTTGCACAAGAAGTAGTAACACCTGGCGTGTTTAGAGATGAGGAAATAGAAGAGTCTACCTGTGGGCGATTGGTAAAAAAATGTGTTATTTTATAGAGTTTTGATAAACAGTGTCAGTGCTTTGCATAAGGTACATGTACATGTTCAATCATAGGATAATGTTTTTGATTTAAGGTAGCGAGTTCGGCTTTACATGCTGCGGCGCTTGCTGCAATTAATGCATCTGCTAATCCCACCTGATGACTTTTGTGATAATCGCGGCGATAAAGGCCGCCAATTTGAGCTACTTGAGGTGAAATATCTACAGTTTCAAATGCGGTTAAAAATTGCGCTAATAATTCTCGTTCTCTACCTTCTCTCACACCCGCATATAATTCGGCCACACTAATGCTGGAAATATAACAGGTACGCACAGTTGCTTTTTCAATAAATGATAACGCTTTTGGATTGCCGCGCAGACAATCTATGAGTATATCTGTATCCAATAAATAACACTTTTTCATCGATCAAGTTCCTTCCTGATGGCATCAAAATCAGGCAAATCATCCCGTTTTGCCCACATACCTGAGGCTGCACGTATAGCCATTAATCTATCTTGCTTTTGAGAGAGTTTGTTTTGAAGATAAGCATCAATAGCTTCCCGAATCATCTCACTTTTAGGCACCCCATTTTGTTTAGAGAGGGCATTAAGCTGCTTTTGTTCTAATTCTGTTAAGTAAACTTGGGTTCTAGTCATATGTTAACCTATTAATGTATAATGCTAATGTATACATCTATTATGACATGCTGAGTTTAAAAGATCAAACCCCTTGACCCATACTAAAATTCATGTTACTAATTAAACACTAGGTTTTATTTTCTTTGAGGCAGCAATGGATAACGTTCTTGCATTACATCACATCCTATCTAGCTTTGCTGCTCGTCCCTCTATTTCCCAACGAATGCGAATGTCTGCTTAACTCTTTGATTTTTTAAGCGGCATTTTTGTATTTGTTATGGGGAAGTTATCTTGGAAGAATCACGGCGACAATTGTACGCGCAGCGCGCGGCAAAATATTTAAAATTATTTTCTGGTATTGCAACGAATCAGGCCGAAGCAGATTTTATTCTGCTGGTCGCCTTGCAACGCGTATTAGATGAAAAATTAAAACATTTGGTTGAAGATGCGCGTAGAGCTGAAGATATTGCTGCTGAAATTAAAAAAACAGCAGAAGAGCTAGCAGAAGTAAATCAAAAAATTAATTTATTGATTGGAAAAGCTTTTGAAGATAAAAGATTAAAATTCGAGCTTTGTTTTGACTATAAAGAAAAAATAAAAGAAAAAGATTACATTGCTGCAAAAGAAATCATTGAGATTTTAAAGCAACGTCAAGGAAAAGTTTTTTACGAGCTACTTATCAAAAAAGCTAATAATGATCAAGCTGAAAAAGATTTTTGGTTAAGCCGTATAGGCAAATCAATGGCAATCTCTTATACATTGACACAAATTGTGATCATGTTTTTTTTGGGCATTTTAGTCCTCGCAGCTTTTGGTACTGCGCCATGGTTGTTAGGCATCGTGATTCCACTTATGATTATTGGTCCGATTCTAACTGGCGTTTCTAATTGGTGGTTATTTCGTGGTTTGACACCTAAGACGCTGATTGCGCTGCGCAATATGTTGCTGATTAATACCGATGTATCATTAACTTCTGTACAAAAAATTAAATTATGTGTCATGTCAGTTTTTTGCATTATATGCGGATTTATGGCTTCTTATGCATTTTATATTTTATTAATTGAAATGACGCCTGTTGCATTAGCACTGCTTAATTTAACCGGACTTGCAGTGTTGGCCGCAGGATTTCCATGGTTAGTGCCACTTATCATGATTGTATTTGTGTTGCCTATTTTTATAAAAGGCGCGCTGGCAGTCGCTGCATATTTTTTTCGATCACTTTATGAGCCTTTGGTCAGAGATAGAATATGGGCAGATATTTGCGAATATTTTTCAGTGATCACTGAATATGATAAAACCAACATTGAGCATAAATTAGCGCAATTAAGGCAAGAAGCAAGCGAGCACTATGGAATATATTATAAAGATGCGGCTTTAGTTAATAAAATTCAAGAAGTAGTAGATGAGAGTATTACAGGGCTTATCTTAATCAAAAAACTTGAACGTCTTAAGAATGGGAAAAACATTAAATGGCATGCACGATTAACTTTATTTTTCACGTGTTTTTTTATTCCTGGCATGTTAGGTGGAATTGTAGCTACCCAGTTATTGGGGCACGCTAATTTATCTCAAGCACTTTCTTGGGCGCATGATTTCGCCGAACTATTAAGCTGGTTTATTTGTGGTATCGCTGGATTTACTTATATCAATGTGATTATCAGCGGCGGGGCAAAGTGTATTGTGGACCTTGCCTATGGCGTTATTAAAACAGAAGGTGAGGAAAAAACTCTAGCTGAACAAGCTAAATTTCAAATAGTTCGTGGCGTTAATTCTAAAATGAATCTTTTTGAGGCGGGCATCGCTTATGTTTTAAAAAAGGCAGATAACATTAAAGATTTTGCAATGGAATTTAGCAATGTTATAAAATCGGGTTGGGACCTTGGTATTGGTGTATATTTTACGGCAGCTGCGGGCGGTGCATCATTTTTAACCAATTCAATTCAAGGAAAGCCTACGACTTATGAAGAAGACTGGGAGGCGGCGCAGCTGGAATATAAAAGTGCAGAAAATTGTCTTCATCAATGGCGGCAAAAAAGCCCAGAATTAGTCACAGCGGAAACACAATTAAAACCTTTATTGACACAATGGCAATTAGAACAAGCGCGCGGGCAGCCAATTCAACAACTGCACCAGCAGGCGACTAATAGCTGGTTTTCAAGTATAATATCCCCTTTTAGACTGAGAGGTTTTTAATGCAGCCAATGATCCAATTACAAGGTATAAGTAAAACTTACTTGCACCACAATAAACCGCTGCAAGCCTTGCAACACATTGATTTAACCGTTCAAAAAGGCGAGATTTTTGGCATTATCGGCTTAAGTGGCGCTGGTAAAAGTACTTTGCTGCGTATGGTGAATTTGCTAGAGTCGCCCACTGAAGGTCAAGTCATTATTGATGGACAAATCCTTAATGCTGAAAAGGCTGATGCATTACGCGCAACTCGTCAGCAAATTGGCATGATCTTCCAGCATTTTAATTTACTGAATTCCGAAAATGTCTTTAACAATATTGCGCTACCGTTAAAATTTGCGCATTGGCCTTCTGATAAAATTCAAACCCGCGTTGAAGAATTATTAGCATTAGTCGGATTAACCGAAAAACGCCATGCTTATCCTGCGCAATTAAGTGGCGGGCAAAAACAACGGGTGGCGATTGCACGCGCGCTTGCTTTATCACCCAAAATTTTATTATGTGATGAAGCAACAAGTGCACTTGACCCACACACGACGCATAATATTTTACAATTATTGCAAGAAATTAATCGTAAACTTAATTTAACTATTTTACTCATCACCCATGAAATGGCTGTGATTAAACATATTTGTCATCATGTCGCGGTTTTAGATCAAGGTCATTTAGTTGAAACAGGCAGTGTGATAGATATTTTTATTCATCCCGAACATCAGGTGACACGTCGATTTGTTGAGCGCGATATGGGCTTAACTTTGCCCGAAGATATTCAAGCAAAAATGCAAGCAACTGCAAATGGTATTGCCCTGCCTTTATTGAAATTAGCCTTTAGAGGTGAGAGCGCGTTAAGACCATTAATTGCTGAAGTTATGACACATTGTAATACGGGCGTAAATATTTTATTAGCAAATATGCAAGTGATACAAAATGAAACCATGGGGGTCACGATTTTAATGTTGCAAAATCCTAATGCTGAACAAGCGGCATTAACATTTTTACAAAGCGTAGGCGTACGCGTGGAGGTATTAGGTTATGTTAACACTGTTTATTAAAGCAACATTAGAAACATTATATATGACGTTTGCATCAGGCGCTGTGGCCTTATTGTTAGGTTTACCTTGCGCGGTATTATTATATATGTCACAGCGCGGACATTTTGCCCAGCATCATATTTTTAATCATGCCTTCGGTATATTTATAAATGCAGTGCGTTCCGTGCCATTTATTATTTTTATGATTGCATTGATTCCATTAACACGTTTGATTATTGGTACACCCATAGGGACTACTGCGGCAATAGTGCCATTATCATTAGCAGCTGCCGCATTTTTAGCACGCGTACATGAAAGTGCATTGAATGAAGTACCCAGAGGATTAATTGAAGCCGCTGTTGCTATGGGTGCAACTAAATGGCAAATCATTTGGCGGGTATTATTAAAAGAAGCCATGCCAGGTTTAGTGCGTGGTATGACCATTACTTTAATTGTGTTGATTGGTTATTCTGCAATGGCAGGCGTGATTGGCGGCGGTGGTTTAGGTAGTTTAGCGTATCAATATGGTTATCAGCGTTTTGATACCAGTGTAATGGTGATCACAGTGATTGAATTAATTGTAATGGTGCAATTAATTCAATGGTTAGGTGATTTTGTGGTTGGGACTTACGCAAAATGAAGCGAATAGAGTATTTTTGTTGCTCATGGCTCGCGCAAAATCGCAAAAAAACACTCTATTCGCTTCATTTTGCGTAAGTCCTGTTAGTGTTAAAAGTAAGTCATGGCAAATAAAGAGGATTATATGAAATTTATTAAAAATATTTTGGCGATTTTTTTCGCAGCGGCGTTTTTAATCAGCTGTAACAAACCTGAAGAAAAACCCAATGTATTAAAAGTAGGAACAGTTGCAGGACCAGAAACACAATTAATGGAAGTTGCGCGTGATGTTGCAAAAAAATCAGGCTTAACAATTGAGATTGTCACCTTTGAAGAATATATATTACCCAACACTGCCTTAGCTGATGGCTTGATTGATGCTAATGCATTTCAAACTGAGCATTATTTTGAATCCATGTTAAAAGCAACCGGATATGATTTAGCCAGAGCAGGATATACATTTATTTATCCGGTAGG
>JBEKTV010000072.1:0-5915 GCA_049515675.1 Gammaproteobacteria bacterium
ATGGAGCATATCGAGCAAGCCGGTGTTCACTCCGGTGATTCCTCTTGCGCGCTGCCACCGCATCATTTAACGCAAGCAATGCAAGATAATATTATCGAGCAAATGACGCGTTTAGCTTTGGGCTTAAATGTAGTCGGATTAATTAACGCGCAATTTGCGATTCAAAATGATAAAATTTATATTTTAGAAGTCAATCCACGCGCATCTCGCACCACACCTTTTGTATCTAAAACCATAGGCTTGCCGCTAGCAAAAATTGCTGCACGTTGCATGTTAGGACAAAGTTTAAAATCCCAAGGTTTAGACAAAATGAAAGTGATGCCGTATTTTACGGTAAAAGCACCGGTATTTCCGTTTGATAGATTTTTAGGCACCGATCCTATTTTAGGACCTGAAATGAAATCAACCGGTGAAGTCATGGGTGTGGGTAAAACCTTTACTGAAGCCTTTGCCAAAGCACAAATGGCTGCAAATATGCCGCCGATTAAAGTGGGGCGGGTATTTATCAGTGTGCGTGATGCGGATAAACCACTTGCAATTGTGGTAGGTAAACAATTACAAGATTTAGGTTTTGAATTAGTTGCAACCAAAGGCACCGCGCAAGCATTAACGGAAGCAGGTCTTGTGTGTGCGCCCGTTAATAAAGTGCGTCAAGGTCGTCCACATATTGTGGATATGATTAAAAGCAATCAAATTGATTTTATTATCAATACCACTGAAGGCAAACAAGCGATTCGCGATTCATTTACCATTCGCCGCAGTGCGCTGCAAAACAAAATCAACTACATTACCACTATGGCCGGCGCACAAGCATCAATCGAGGCGCTGAATTCTGGTGCTGGTGAACAAGTCTATGCGCTGCAAACCTTACATAAAACCAAGTAGTGATAAATGAATTTTTACTAATTATTGAAATTTTTTGGAAGCTATTTTCTTATTTTCAGAAGATCTATCCGCTAAAATCACTTGTATCTTGATAAGATTTTGATCAAAAACACTAATTTGTCGATTGTGTAATAATTTTAGATTTTTTAATTGGTCGAGATTTCCATTTTGCATCAATGTAGAGATTTTAGCGACTGTTGTAGTGGTAAGATTATTTTTTTGAAAATCTAAAGAGTCAACCGCAGAATTGCCGATAAAAGCAACTAATAAAACACTTGCTTGCTCATCATTTAATTGTGTGTTAGGTAAAGCTAATTTCGTTACAGCGCCAGTTTTTGTATATTTACTTATGGCTTGAATTTGCTCATCCTTCAGATTGATATCCGCAATTTCTAATGTTGATAATTGCGCAATATTAACGAGTTGTTGTAAAGAATCACTTAATTGGCATTTGCGTAAATTGAGTTTTTTCAATCGTGATAAATTTTCAAATTGAGCATTTGCTAAATCAAACCCGATTAAAGTTAAATTATTGAGTTTTGTTAGATTAAACACCGGTTCTACAGTCGTAGGCTCAGTACAAGCAAGATATAAGTCATTAATAGCGCGATTATTATTGAGTACATTAACAATAGTTTCAGTTTGAGCGGATGTTAATGGAGGGTAAAGCACTAATTGTTGCAATGATCGTGCTTCGGTCAATGCAGTTAATATGATTGAATATGCTGCCGGGGTAATTTTTTCACAATTAAAGATAAAAGATGTGAGGCAAGGAGCGTTATTTTTTAAATATGAGGCTAATTGATGTGCCTGCTCCTCTGTTATCTCTGTTATCTGCCAATCGATCACGGGAGTTGTGTCAGAGAGTGTTTTTAGCAGTTCTTCACAGGTTAGCGCATCATCATATAGCATGGTTTTCGAACCTTTTTGTTATATAAATCAACATTTTCTCATAAGATTAGCGCTATGTCAATTAAAAATTTGTCAGCTAAATATCTGATATAATTAACATATGTATGGGGATAAGTAAAATGAGCTTAACAACACTAAAGTTCGATGAATTATTACCCGGTGATTTACTCTTTGTATTGAATGAAGAGTATTCTATTGATGATAGTGTAAAAGCTTGTTATTCCGGACATGTGCAGATTTTTACTGGTGAACCACTTAATCCTACAGTTCATGCAGTTAATGAGGGTAAATTTCCTGCCACACGGGCTACGCGTTTGGACGACACTTCAAATTATGTTGTAGTGCGCTGTAACAATCCTGAAATTAGGGCGCGCGCTAATGCCTTGGCCTTACAATGGGCTGCTTATCAATTGCCTTATGATTCAATTCGTCAAAGTAAAATAGCAGAACTTGAGATGAAGACCGTTTCTCAATTATCTAAACAAAATCCTCGATATAATGAACTTGAACTCGCTGCAAAAAAAAATGAAGCAATATTCGAAAATGCTGAACAAGCATTTACTCGCACCGGTGTTTATAAAATGATTAAATATGCCGCGCGTCGTGATACAGCAGCAATGTTGCCTGATGAATTAGGTGGTAAGCGCGGATTTCGTTGTTCAATGTTTGCTTGTCTTGTGTATCAAATTGCTTGCATGGGTCAATTGGTTGCGAGTAGAAATATCAAAGAGCAAGGATGGGGGTCGGATAAATATGCTGATCCGCAGCGTATCGCTGATTTGGCAAGACCACATGGCCTTAACTCGATTAATCCTTTTTATTATTATCAGCGACATAGATTTATTGAACATTATCGCGAGTATGTAGAATCTTTACAACAACGTTTGCATAAACAACCTCCTGCGCATCTCAAACCAGCAGCAATAGAAGCATGGGATTTTGAACATAATGGTGATCCCGCAACATATAATTTTGATCCATTAATGCCAAAGAGTTTAAAAGTAGATGCAAGTTTAGTCACAAGCGGTAGTCTCTGGTATGGTATTGCACATGATCAGTCAAAAGGTTTTTGGAGTGTAGCCGGAGTTTTACCTAAGGAAAATGTGCCTAAACTCAGTCCAGAAGAACGTCTTGAGGCAAGCGGAGACCTTAAAAAACGTGCAGAAACAGGCCAACAATTAAGACAAGAAGTAAAAAATCAGCTTAAAATGTAGTTTATATGCTAATCTATTTAGCAATATGAAAGCATTAAACAACGAAACCAAAGGCATTATCTATATTATCTTATCCGGATTTCTCTACGGATTTCTAGGTTTTTTTGGCGTTAAAGCCATGGAATCATCATCAGGTGATATTGCCAATATGTTATTTTGGCGGTTTTTAATTGCCAGTAGTTTTATTTTATTGGTGATGCTGCCTAAATTAAAAGAAATGAAAGTTGATTTATCTGCTATGCTTGCAATTTTAATCGGCAGTGCCATTTTTTACGGGTCTTCTACTTTAGCATTTTTTGCTTCTTCAACTCATATTGGCACCGGGCTTGCGATGGTGATTTTTTTTACTTATCCTGCCATTGTGGTTTTATGTAATCGTTTTTTCTACAAACATCAGGTCAGTAATGTCTATTATATTTCTGTGGTTTTGATTTTATTAGGCTTAATATTACTTGCGGATATCGGTGATCATTTTAATTATCTAGGTATTTTATTAGGATTAATCTCCGCTGCAGGTTATGCATTTTATATTATGACCAGTAAAAAATATAATCAATTACATCCATTATTATCAACACTCTTGGTCTCAATCGGCTGCGCAATTTTTTGTTTAATGATTGCGCTTTACGGTAAAACTTTCACAGTACCGCAAGATCCTGCATTTTGGCTTAATGGCCTTGGGCTTGGCATCATAGCAACCGCCGTCCCCATTTTATTATTATTAAAAGGCTTACAATATATCAGCTCAGCCAAAGCTTCAATTTTAGGGGTATTAGAACCGGTGTTCGTGGTGATTTTCGGCGTATTACTATTAGGCGAAGAGATAAAAGTGCTCCAAGCTCTAGGGGTTGCGATTATATTAGGCGGTGCATTATTGGCTTTGGTGGCTAGACAAACAGCAGCGGAGTAGCTATTAGTTAAATAATAAACTGTTAATAATTAGGGAGAGCATCATGTTAAATTGGGTATTATTATTTCTAGTAGTTGCTATTATCGCAGGGGTTTTTGGTTTTACAGGTATAGCTGCTCAGGCTGCTGATGTTGCAAGAATTCTGTTTTTCATCTTTATTATTTTGTTTTTGATATCGTTGGTTTTGCATTTGTTTAGGTGAGCCTGCCTCAAGTTGACCATTTTCCTGAGGTCAGGAAAATGGTCACAAGCTTTATAATCAGTTTAAGCTTTTGGTTAAGCCCCCAGAGATTTTTATATATTCAGATGCATCTTGAGGTGCGAATAATTATTCGCCCGGATCTTTAATACACCATCAAAAAAATAGATAACATCATATCTGTAATCGTGACACCAAAGTTTATTTTTAACTTCTTTGTCATCTCAACATCCCGGGCGAAAAATCTTTCGCCCCTACGGATGGTTATATTTTCAACTTATGATGTTACACATACATTATTTCGTGGAGATCACCCAGGCCTTAGTACTAAGATTGAATGTTTTTATATGAATTTATTACAATACTATATCAGCGCATAATTTCCTGGGGATTCATTAGGCCTTCGGCCTAAAGCTGAATAGTTTTATATTAAAAAAATAAAGGCCAGTTTTACTGGCCTATCTTTGAAAATAATGGAGGCGGTGGGAATTGAACCCACGTCCGTCAATTCGCCACCTTCAGCTCTACATGTGTAGTACAGTCTATTGAGTTAATCGCAAATCGCCCGACGTACAGGGTATTTGCAATGAGTCTGAAACTTTTTAGCTGCTTCACCTCAGACAGGTTTGGCTCGCGATCTTATGTAATGTTACCCCCGCCATAAACGCATAAGCACATTTATATTGGAGGGCGATTGCCGGTTATTAAGCGGCAGTGCTATTGAGCTTTATCTTTCGATTAGGCAGCAACAGCGTCGCGGTAGTTTGCGTTGTTTGCAACTATCATTTTGCAGCAAATTTAACGAGATTAGCTACATTCTCGACATGCACTTCGGGCTTTGTCATTCACGTCGAATCCAAAACGCCCCCTGTGATCGATGCTCCGCGCGAAGTGAATTCGCGCTGCGCAAAAATCCCCCATTGAGGAGATCTACATTTACATTATACCATAAGGATAACTTAAGTTGCAATTCCTTAAGCGGCAATCTCTTGCATTTCAAAGTCTTCCTTAGTGGTACCACAATCTGGACAGCGCCAGGTTAAAGGTACATCTTCCCATAGGGTACCTGCGACTATGCCATCTTCTGGCCAACCGAGTTCTTCATCGTAGATATAACCGCATAATAAACACATATATTTTCTATATTGCATGATTCACCTTTTGCTAGACTGCGTCCACTAGTTACTATACTATCATTGCTATGCCAAGAAAAAAAGTCACGAATGTTGTGCTTGTATTTGCAGGCCATGATCCTTCGGGTGGTGCGGGATTATGTGCAGATATTCAAGCCATTTCACAATTAGGTGCGCATCCTGCGCCCATAGTGACGGCTATTACCGCTCAAAACACTCAAACAGTTCGCCTTTGTGAGCCTGTTGATAGCCAATTAGTCTATGAACAAGTCAATACTTTATTGGTTGATTTTCCTATACATGCGATCAAAATCGGCCTTATTGGCAGTATAGAAAATGCTTGCGTGATTCGCGATTTAATTAAGCTGCGCCCGGAAGTGCCGGTGATTTTAGACCCTGTAATTAATGCAGGAACGGGGCAGAATTTAACTGATCCAGCATTATTAAGATTTATTCAACAAGAATTATTGCCGCGCACTACAGTATTAACACCTAATAGTGTGGAAGCAGATTTGCTCGCACCTTATCAAAAAACTCGCGCTGAATGTGCTTCAACATTACTTAATTTAGGGGTGAAACATTTGTTAATCACTGGCGGGCATGATGAGAGTGCGCAAATTATTAATCATTATTACAGCAGTCTTGGCGAATATATGCGCTTT
>JBEKTV010000073.1:0-5897 GCA_049515675.1 Gammaproteobacteria bacterium
TAAAACCCTACAAGGACGCTTAGCGAAAATTAAAGCGCAGCGAAGCGCTAGCCGAAAAAGTCGCAAAAAAAGTGCATTGCCTACCATTTCTTTAGTGGGTTACACCAACGCGGGTAAATCCACATTATTTAATTTATTAACCCAAGATCAAGTTTATGTGGCTAATCAATTATTTGCGACCTTAGATCCGACTTTACGTCGCATTCAAATTCCAGGCGTTGGTGATGTGATTTTGGTAGACACGGTAGGTTTTGTGCAAAATTTACCCCACCAACTGATTGAAGCTTTTTCTGCAACCTTAGAAGAAACGCGGGATGCCGATTTATTATTACATGTGATTGATGCTACAGATACGCAATGCTATGAAAAAATTGAGCATGTCAATGAAGTGCTCAAACAAATTCATGCCGATAAAGTTTTACAATTACAAGTATTTAATAAAATTGACCAGTTACCTGAAGGACAGGTTTTGCATGCAGATGATGTCGCCATTTCAGCAAAAACCGGCCAAGGCATTGTGTCCTTAGAGCAAGCCATTGCCAAGGTGTTAGCTTCAGAATTAATTAAGTGTAAATTATTACTTTCAGCCGATATGGGCGGACTGCGCGCGCAATTGTTTGCGCATCAAGCGATTTTACAAGAACAAGACTATGAGGGCGGTGGCTGGTTATTGACAGTTCAATTACATAGAGATGTTTTGCGACATATTTTGCATAAAGCGGGGATTGCATTTGAAGACGTGCAGGTATTGAGGTAATATATGTTTTTTTTCAAGGGGTAATAATATGGCCTGGAATGAACCCGGAAGTGACAAGAATAAAGATCCTTGGTCTAGTGGCAATCGTCAAAATGATCAGCAGCCGCCAGATTTAGATGAAGTCCTGCGTAAAATGCAGGAAAGACTCAATAACGTATTCGGTGGTCGTGGTAATCGCAAATCCCGCCCAGAGAATGTTGCTGATATTCGCCCACCTTCTGCCTCACGTTTTGGCGTAGGCTTAATTATCGCAGTGTTACTCGCTATTTATGTATTAAGCGGTATTTATATTGTTAAACCTGCTGAGCGCGCGGTAGTGTTTCAGTTTGGTCGTTATGTTAAAGAAGTAGGGCCAGGTCCGCATTGGGTGCCATTATTTATTCGCTCTAAGGAAATTGTAAATGTAGAGCGTATTATGGATTCAACCCACAGCTCGCGTATGTTAACCAGTGATGAAAATATTATTGTCGTACAACTTGCTGTGCAATATAAAGTCAATAATTTACCGAATTATTTATTCAATGTGATTGATCCTAATCGTAGCCTGAAGGAAGCAACCGATAGCGCGATTCGTCAAGTGGTTGGACAATCCACATTAGATGATGTGTTAACTGAGCGTCGTTCAGAAATTCGTGATGAAATTCGTAAACAAATCGAAGAAACTTTAGCGATTTATCAATCTGGTTTACTCATTACTGACGTAAACTTACAACCTGCACGTCCACCAGAAGAAGTGAAAGATGCGTTTGATGATGCCATTAAAGCGCAAGAAGATGAAGAGCGCTTAATTAATTTAGCCAATGCTTATCGTCGTCGCGTGCTGCCAACTGCAGAAGGGCAATCACAACGGATTTTAGCCGACGCCCGTGCTTATGGCGCTGAAGTAAAATTACGTGCACAAGCAGATATTGAGCGTTTTAATCGCTTACTGCCACAGTATAAAAATGCGCCGGAAGTGACGCGTGAACGTTTATATTTAGATACTATGGAAAAAGTGTTAGGTCGTGTGAGCAAAATTGTGATTGATAATCCTAATGGTCAACAAGTGATGTATTTGCCACTAGATCAATTCATGAAAAAATCATCAGACAATACACCGCCTGTTAATGTCACTATCGAAGAAGCGCCTATGACTGCTGCACCAGCGCAAACTAATCAGCCGCATGATGCCTATAGTCGTTCACGGGAGAGGAGATAAACCATGAAGTTTAATAATATATTGATAGTTGTTTTAATTTTGGTTTTCTTGTCTTTCTTTAGTTTTTATACGATTAAAGAAACTGAGCGTGGCTTAGTGTTAACTTTAGGTCGCATTGTCGAAGATAACGGCGTTGCTAGAGTTATGCAACCAGGTTTACATGTTAAATGGCCTTTTATTAGTAGCGTAGTGAAATTTGATAACCGTATTCAAACCCTGGATATTGAAGACTCACGCATAGTCACTAGCGAAAAGAAAGACGTGATCGTCAGCTCTTTTGTTAAATGGCGTATTCAAGATTTTCCACATTTTTATAAAGCAACCAGCGGTGTATTTGCACGTGCCGATAGTTTGCTAGACCAAAAAGTAAATGACGGTTTACGTGCGCAATTTGGTCGCAGCACAATTAGGGAAGTGGTTTCTGAAAATCGTGATGAAATCATGAAAAGTTTAAGCAGCGAAATTAACGATAGTGCGCAATCATTAGGAATAGAAGTGATAGATGTGCGCATTAAGCGCATCGATTTACCTGATGAAGTCAGCGCATCTGTATTCGAAAGAATGCGTGCAGAACGCCAACAAGTTGCGGCAGAACACCGTGCTGATGGTGAAAAAGTGTCAGAAACTATTCGTGCACAAGCAGATGAGCAAGTGCTGATTATGGTGGCTACCGCTGAAAATGAAGCACGTATTCTGCGCGGTAATGCCGATGCAAACGTTGCAGCATTATACGGAAAATCCTACGGTCAAGACCCAGAGTTTTATGCGTTTTATCGCAGTCTTACTGCATATGAAAATACATTTGTGAATAAAAATGATATTTTAGTGTTATCGCCTGACAGCGAATTCTTTAAATACTTTGATACGGCTAAATAAATGAGTAAGAATGTTGTCGTATTAGGTAGCCAATGGGGCGACGAAGGTAAAGGTAAAATCGTTGATTTACTCACACTTGATGCACGCGCGGTTGTGCGTTTTCAAGGTGGACATAATGCCGGTCATACTTTAGTGATAGACGGTGAAACCACAGCCTTAAGTTTAATTCCATCGGGTATTTTGCATGATAACGTTCAATGTTTTATTGCCAATGGTGTAGTCGTTTCACCGCGCGTTTTACTCGATGAAATTGCAATGCTTGCCAAAAAAGGCGTGAATGTTGCAGGTCGTTTACATGTCAGTTTATCTTGTCCGATTATTTTACCGAGTCACGTAGCCCTAGATTTAGCGCGCGAAAAATCTTTAGGCGCAGCGGCAATTGGTACAACGGGTCGTGGTATTGGTCCTGCTTATGCGGATCATGTCTCTCGGCGTGGTTTACGTTTGGGTGATATGCGCAATCCAGAACGTTTTACTGAACAATTAAAATCATTGCTGGAATATCATAATTTTATTTTACAACAATATTATCAACAACCTGCCGTGACATTAGAAGACAGCTTAGCGGCAACAACTGCGCACCAATCAGCACTTGCGCCTTATTTAAGTGATGTTGTACAACAATTAGCAATATTACGTGCGAATAAAGAATCTATTTTATTTGAAGGCGCACAAGGTACGTTATTAGATATTGACCAAGGCACTTATCCATTTGTCACTAGCTCCAATACGGTATCAGGCGCAATTTCCTCAGGCGCAGGATTTGGTCCTTGTTATATTGATGAAGTATTAGGTGTAACAAAAGCTTATGCCACACGCGTAGGCGGCGGTCCATTTCCAACAGAATTAAATGATGATATTGGCGCACATATTGCTAAAGTAGGGCGCGAATTTGGTACAGTCACCGGCAGACCACGTCGTTGTGGTTGGTTAGATTTAGTCGCATTAAAACACGCGGTACATATTAATAGTATTACTGGATTAAGCGTCACTAAACTGGATATTCTCGATGGATTATCAGAAATAAAAATCGCAGTCGCTTATGAATTAAATGGCAAACGCATAGATCATTTTGTCTCACAAGCCGAAGATTTAGCTTTGTGTAAACCGATTTATGAAACCCTGCCAGGCTGGAGTGAAATTACTTACGGTCTAACCAGTTGGGACGCACTCCCCAAAAACGCCCAAGATTATTTAAATCGCATCAGCGATTTTCTCCAAATCCCTATCCATATTTTATCAACAGGCCCCGAGCGCCATCAGACTATCATTATTAAACATCCATTATTCTAGGGGCGAATAATTATTCGCACCTCAAGATCCTGTGTTATTAACATTAGATAAACAATCAGATTTTATGTGCCTGAAGCTAAAAAGAATTTCGTGTGGTTAAGACTAAAGATAGGTTATACTGTTTTTTATGCAAGATATTTCTAGATTCCAACCTTGTGCTTTTTTGACTAATGGCCACTTGCAAACTTGGCTTGGGGCACTTATTCCACGCAAAAAAATGCATACCTATTCTGAAGTGATCAGTTTGCCTGATGGTGATTCGTTGGAAATTCATTCTTTGCCCGCAAGCGCAGAAAATGCCCCCGTTCTATTTTTATTGCATGGCTTAGAGGGATCCGTGAATTCCACTTATATTCAAGGCATGCTGCAAGTCGCCAAACAACGACAATGGCATGCATTTGTTATGCATTTTCGCAATCATTATCATGCAGGTTTAACAGCAGATGTGAAATGCGCACTTCAACATATACAATCACGTTATCCCCACGCACAAGCCATGGCAGTGGGTTATTCATTAGGTGCTAATTTATTACTCAAATTTTTAGGAGAAAATCCCGAGCAAACTTATTTGCAAGCAGCTGTCGCAGTTTGCCCGCCATTTGATTTGGCATTAACAACCCGACATCTTGGAAAAATTTATGATAAAAGATTTGTAAAAAGTCTTAATCGTAAAAGCAATAGCACCGCCAAAACATTATATGAATTTGACGACACTGTCACTGCCAAATTGCACGGTTTTTTAAATGCCGATGATTATTATCAACAAAATAGTTGTAAGCAATTTCTGCCAATGATAAAAACACCCACGCTGATTATCTGCGCAGCAGATGATCCGGTGATCCCAAAACAAGCGATCCCAAGGTCTTCAGAATTAAGTCCATCTATTACATTAGAAATACAAGCGCATGGTGGACATAATGGATTTATCAGTTGTCAAAAATGGGGTCGCTTGCATTATTGGCTGGAAGATAGGATCCCAGAATGGTTGCAGCAGTATTGTTAGCTATGCGCTTTAGAATGAAAGTGGTTTCATTTCTATGCTAAGACCATCTGAGCCAGAAAGATCTTGTTTAAAAATCTGATGTAGAGGAACAGGTGCTTTAATTTGATTAGCCAGGCTATCATCTGCTGCGACCATAAAATTATGATATTCATCAATTATTGCTGGCGTTAAAGTACGTTGTTGACTCATTTGTGCCAAAGTTTCTATCATACTGAAAAAAGTTTTTTCAGTATCGTTATAAGCAAGATAATTTGCAAATTGTTGACTGCCTGCAAAAGAAACTTTATCCTTGTTAAGCATCGCTTTAACAATCATGATAAAAAATGAAGAACGCGCGTGGTCGCGTTTAAAATGCTCATTGATATATCGATGAAGAAATACTAAAGGATTTTTTAATTCAAGCGGTAATGATGGATATATTTTATCTGAATATTCACCGTGTAATTTTTGCCAATATTTCGCAATAGATTCTTGTTGTAAAACGGCTAAGCCTCTATTATTTTGTTCATTGAGCATTAATACTAATGTTTCAGTGTAGGTATCTTCCATGCCTATTTCGACTATATTAGGCCATTTTTTTCCTTTGGAGACTTGTAAACTGCTTTTGTATTGCTCTAATTCATTATCCTTGCTTGCATTGAATTGAGAGTCGTTTAAAATAATGTTGACAATATTATCTGGAACATCCACAAATGCAGCAGCATATAGCGTCAATCTTAATAATTGTTTATAATCCTCAAGCGATACTGCAGGTGCATTTTGAGTATTCG
>JBEKTV010000074.1:0-5831 GCA_049515675.1 Gammaproteobacteria bacterium
ATCACAGGGAAACCGTTTTCATACGCATACAAAGCCGTGCGCGCAAATCGCATATCAAAACACATGGTGCAGCGTATGCCACGCTCAGGTTCCATTTCCATGCCTTTGGCGCGCTTAAACCATTCATCCCTATCATAATCCGCATCAATAAAGGGAATACCATATTTATCTGCAAAGCGAATATTTTCCTCTTTGCGGATATCGTATTCTTTTTTGGGGTGAATATTGGGATTGTAAAAATAAATTGTATAATCGATTTCGGATACTAATAACGCTTCCATAATTTCGCCTGCGCATGGTGCGCAGCAGGAATGTAATAATAGCTTATCAGCCCCGTTGGGTAGCTCTAATTTGATACGGTTTTCTAGCGTGTTATTCATCGCCAAATAATACAGCAAAACCACCGCTAACGCCAAGCTAACAATTTTGGACACAACATATCGCGCCACGACTAGTAAAAAACACCTATTGACAACTCAAGTAAAGTCAATAACAATGCAAATAAGACCAGGTTAAAAATGAGGTTCAATCTTGTCCAATCCAGCGACACAATTTATCCAGTTCTATGGATTCACGCCTAGTACAACAACAACTATATCTAGCTTGGCCATCTCATTTGCCGTCACTCCGTTCCCGGTACGATAAAACACACCGTTTTTAAGTATTTCAGTTTTTAATAATAAAAAGAAAAATCTCTTAAGGATTGCTTAATAAAGTTATGTTTATATGGAGTTATAGTGGATATAAAGGTATAATAGTTTGTTAGCTTATTTATAAGCTTAAGGATTACAAAATGACGACATTTGCTGAAATGCAAGAAAAACTGAATGATAAATCCGTTTATGTAGATGAACTACAATTATCGTTTGAAGAAAAATTAATCGCTGAAATAATCGATACAACAGATGTAAATCCTGTTAAAGCAATCGTCTTACAATACTATAAAAAGCCTTGGTATCGAATTTTATACCAAGAAACCTTAAATGAAAGTTATAACAATGGCACGGATAATATTCATTTTAATACAGCAATTACAAAAATCCAAGATCGATTTTACATTGAACGCAGATATGCAGAAAAGAAAGATCGTGTATTACAAAAAGATACAGCTGAAAATGCCGCTGAACAACAAACTGTAATTGCCTTCTATACAAAACTCGCAGGAAAGATTCAAAATTATATACAAGAACAGAATGATTTTATTAGAGCATGTGCATTAAATGAAGAAATTAAAAATTATGTTTCTGCATATTTTTCATCTATGTCAAGCACGCAAGCAAATGAACAAATGGCTGCGGCTCGAGCAGCCATTATTGAAAAAATCAAAGCTAAACTCGACACCAAATTTAATGATGCTCAAAAAAGCAAATTAGCTCATTATTATTTCAATCAAATTCTAGAACCAGTGGTCCGTAAAATCACGATCAAACCACTAGAGGCTGAAAGAACCGCTGAAGAAAATAATACTCAAAAAGCAGCAAATATAGCCCTTGAATCAGCTTATGCGACTTATACAGAAACAGAACACTATGACCGAACACTAGCAGAGCAACGTTTAGCAGCGCTAAAAGCATCAGTTACTCAAATAAAAGACGAAACTAAAGTAACAGAGATTAAAGGTGCGATTGCACTCATTGAACAGCAATTTGAAAATTTATCACAACGTATTTACCGATCAATATTAATAAAACAGCAATATCCAGAATTATATCAAGCAAATCGAGCAGCTATTGATGACTTTTTAAATCATGCATCACTTATCAATGAAATTAAAATCATTGATCAAAATATTGCGATAGCCTTAAAAAACTCGAACGGACAACACCATTTACTACAAAAGCCATTGAAAGGGAGTGATGCGGATTTTACTAAAGTAGAAGAATTTAAATCAAAGCCATTAACTCAAGATGCATATGTTGTAAGAAAATACGAAAATTGGAGCTTAAATAATTGTCAGCTGTTCTTCACTATTCATGAGAGATTATCCAAAAAAACAATCTCAACTAAACCTGACACTAAAAATATATATCCAGTAAAAAAAGCGATATATGATGAAATTAAAGATTACACTGAAAAAAATGCAACCAATTTTTGGGGCGATTATTTGGCCTCTGATGAAGAACGAAAAAATATAATTGCTGAAAATATAGAAGCATACAAACAGCAACGGGCTTATATTTTTAAAAATGTGGTTTATCCTATTATTCATCCATACATCAATAATAAAACTAAAAAAATTCCTTATTTTACCCAAGGGGCTTCAACTTCTCCAGAAAAACTCGTAGCAAATAGCCTCAAAACATATACAAGTGATGAGCAAACGGCTTTAAATTTAGCGAAAATGTTCTTAAAACCCTACACCGAAGATGCAAATACTGAACAAGCTCATATAGACCTTAATTCAGTAAAACATCAAGTCAAAACAGCTATAGCAAAAAGCTATAAACACATTGCAGATCAAGATGCTGCTACTTATTTCTTAAAAGAGTTTGTAGCCCTTGGAAAAGATATTAGTCATTTAACATTTAATGATTTTCGTAAACTACAAGTAAATAATCTCACTGAATTTAATATTAAGTATAATTCCGCACTTAGAGTTTTGAAAGTTGAAGGAATTGAAGATGCAAAACAGTTTATCATTCAGGCGGACAATTTAAGGGACACGTCAAACCCTGCTAAAGCAGCCAATCTTAATAATCTTTCCCCTGCTGAATTAGCTGCTCTTGGAGTAAACAATCAAGCGGAATTCAATGAAAAATACAAATCAGCACAGGAAGTCATCAGGAAATATAACAATATTATACCTGCATATGATAGAAAAGTTGCTGCTATACAATTAGAAGAAGTAAGAAAGCGAGAAACAAAAAGAGACGACCATAAAGCTAAAATAGCAAGGGTAGCAAGAGATTTTAGATCTACGCTTAAAATGACTGCTGCTGCTATTTTTCTTAAAAGAGTAAGCGAACTGAAAAAAACAGAGACTGAACTCACAAACTTAAGCGTACAAGAACTAAAACAGTTGGGCTTTAGATCTGCTGAAAGTGCTCAAACTGATTTTAATGAAAAATACAAATGGGCTAAACAAAAGCTTAATGAAGAACAAGTTGCTCATGATATACGCTACCAAAATATCCAAGATCAGACTTATCTACAAAATGAAGCGGCTGCTTACAAACAATGGATAACTAAGTGGGGTGGCAGAATTGCTAAAACAGCTGCTTTTGGTACAGCTTTAACTCTTGTTATAGTGATTACCGGTGGTTTTATGGGTATGTCAACGTTATCAGTTGGTTTTATGTTAACGATGTTAGGATTTGGCGTAATATGGGTTGCTGTTGACAAAGGTATAGACGCTTATTGGGCAAAGATAGAGCAATTCTTTTTTAAAATTCCAGGCACAGATCGTATCAATCTTTTAGTCAGTGAGAAATGGAAAAGGATTTTTAAAACTATTTTATATCTTGTACTCATTATAGTAATGGCAGCCCTGCTCGCATCAATTGTCTCATTCACCTGGTATTTCCCTGTTATTGCAGCAGGTGTTTTTGTCGCAAGCAAATTTATGAACACAATATTTTTCAAAGGCTTAGTCGCTGCATTGATTGATAAATTTGCAACTACGGACGGCTATTATAAATTAAAATTTTATTACGGTTATATTAAAAATCAAAAATTAACAGAACAACAAATTAAAGTTCTAAAAGTAACCTTTATTGGCAATATTGTAATGGCAATACTTTATGCTTCACTTACATTTTTAAAAATTCAAGATTCACTTAGCGACTATGTTGGCGCAGAAAAGTCAACAAGTTGGATTGCCTATTTAGTTGCGGCATTTTTTTCAAGTTGCATATTTATAGGTTATCTGTTTGTTGCGACCACACCCATGGCCAAATTTTTAAATGCAAGCTGGGGTATGTTAAGTCTAATATTTTACTCTCTCCCTAAATTCTTTTTATATACTACCCCTAAGTTCATTTATTCATTGTTTACAAATCCAAGAGAAACAAGTCAGCAATTCGTTAAAGATTTAACATATATTGGTGCTAAAATAAGTGACTTTATAAAGTATGCAAAAACATATCCTTATCGTAAAAATATTTCTCTCTTTCTATCAAGAAGTTGGCATGACATAAAAAAACTTTGGACTACATTCGATAAACCAGAAGATCATTGGCCAATCACACGCTTTGCCTATGGAATAGGTGGCTTTGTAGTCAACGCTCTGTTTCGTCTTACCTATCTTCTACCCGTTGCTGCACTTTTAGGTATGACCGCAATTTTAACTGTAAGTCGTGATTCATTTGCTGCTTTATTAGAAGGAGCGATGTCAGAAGATAATGCTAAAAAAATTGCTGATGGCGTATTATTAGTAAGTATGGTTGCTAAAGGCCCTGCTGTATTACTGGGTGCATTTCAAGCATCAGTACAACTTGTTGGTACACCTCAAAACCCAGAAGCAGAACAACTGAAATCTTTAGAAGTCAAATTTAAACAACTCTGCGGTGCTGATGCGAATACAATAAATGATTTTGAACAATTCGTAACACAGGTAAAAGAATGTGCCGAGAAGGACAAATCATTCAGTGACCTTTTGTTCAAGGCAGAAACACTCATCAAAATTACTATCAATGCAGCGCTACAATCTGAACTTGCAATTCATGATGTTGACAATCCTGGCGATTATCTAGCTTATGAAACATTACAAGATTACTTATATGGTGGCGGTGCTTTTGCGCAATCAATGTCATTGGCCATGCTCAATAAACAAGGTTTTGAGCGCGAGGAAGCTATTGAAATGGTAAATAGAATAGCAAGAGCATATAAAAAGGAACATGAAAAATTATTAAAAGAATATACTGAAAACAATCCAACAGAAGCTATTAATAAAGCACGTAAACTTGAAGTTGCGAAATATATGGCATACACAGAAGTAAACGGTAAGCCTACTTATAGTTATAAAAAGTTGCCTCTACATGTGCGTGAAACAATTGACAGTGAAAGACCTGCTAAACTAAAAGTTAAAGCCTTCAAAGCCGCTCAAGAGTATATTAATAGTATGGGTGATTGTTTAAGAAAAGATAATTTAGCTGCGATTTTAGCAACTATTCCATACCAGAACAATTTAAGAGAAATTGAAGCAATAGACCAACAGGAAATAGGTAAACATCAAAATTATAATTTATTAACATACATTTTACCTACAACTTGGTACAAAAGAGGACCTACCAAAACCGAAGAAATTCTTAAGCCTTTATTTAGGTCAACTCTATAATCATGAGAAACATACTTCAGATATTTATATTTCTCTTCATCACCATAGCCATCTTAGGCTTAATAGTCGTCCTATTCTCCATCGGCCTAGTCGCCCTTTGGTATCTCCTCATTATAGGCCTTATCATCTTTGCCATCCGCCGTTTATATTATTTCTTCAAAGGCGAGGAGCCACCTAGCATTGTTGAGCAATATTATTTTTACAGCAACACAAGCACTGAAAATAATAAGAAGAAAAAACGTGGGCGGGTGATTGATTATGATGAGTTTAAAGATAAATAATCAATATCCAGCAAATAACTCATATATCAATATCCCTATCTAAAAATTTATCGCGTTCTAGATCAGGTACGCACCCGCTGCCCAAGATGACCAGCCTAAAACACTAAACCCCACCTAAATGTTTGAAACATGACCCACAACCAAGTGTAACCTATTGAAATATCTGAATATTTAAAATCTGATATTTACCATGTTAGTTATATAAAGAGTATAATGTTAGTTGGATACTAAGATTATGTATGCTCGAGGCTATTATGGTTAGCGGATATGACGTT
>JBEKTV010000075.1:0-5805 GCA_049515675.1 Gammaproteobacteria bacterium
AAATTAATTGGTGTTAGTGAATTTATTTATAGAGTTTACCCTGAAGAATCCAACATAGAATCCTCTGAGTAAAATGAGATTTCATCTATATTTTTCGCCAGGTTTTTTTTACACAAATCGAGTCAATTTTTAAGATTCTTATTATGTTAAAACATCTAACTTTTTTAATTATTTTAATGCTCTTAAATTTTATAAACATGACAAATTGCTTAGCCAATTCCTTTCAAGGGACTTGGAACAATGATTATGGAACAGTAGAAATTACAAATTGTAATAATACAAAATGCAAAATTGAGATTAATACAGCGTATGGAGTATATGCGTGTGAGCTAAATGGAGAGTTGGCCATTTTATCTAACAAAGCGCCTTAGAGGGTCAAGCCTTGCTTTGTGCTTAAAGCAGAAATTATCAAATAAATACAAGTCAGATAAGTAGCGGCTTATAACAACTGCTACTTTTTCGGAGAACCGTACACAAGCCTTGCTATTTAAGCACGAAGCAAGGCTTGATAATCATATAGAAAGCTCCTTCGAATTAACGGTAAAGTTTAATTTCAACAAAAAACAAAAAACCGTTAAAAAAGGAGCTTAGAATGAAACTATATGGTGGAATTGATTTGCATTCAAATAATTGTGTTGTAGTTTTAGTTAATGAGGAAAGTGGCGTAGTATTACGCAAACGCATTGACAACGATCTTTCAAAAATGATTGCGTTACTAGAGCCATTTCGGAATGATATTACAGGGCTTGTAGTTGAATCCACTTACAATTGGTATTGGTTAGTTGATGGTTTAATGGAAAGTGGTTTTAAAGTTCATCTTGCGAACACCGCAGCCATCCAACAATATTCTGGTGTGAAATATACTGATGATAATAGCGATGCGCGTTGGTTAGCAGATATGTTGCGATTGAATATATTACCAGAGGGTTATATCTACCCCAAGACGCAGCGAACCGCACGTGACTTGATGCGCAAGCGTATGCAACTGGTGCAGCAAAGCACACTAAATTTACAATCCATTCAGGGATTATATGCGCGACATTTGAATAAAAAAATCTCGGCAAACAAGGTTAAGCAGCTGACAGAACAACAGGTTAATCTTGATTTTCCAGCATCGAACGTTGCTTTAGCGGTGACTAGTAATTTGGTTGTTATGAACTGTTTACAAGAACAAATCAAGGTATTAGAAAAAGCATTAAATAAAGAGTTACGTTTGGAGTCAGCCTTTGAACAATTAACCAGTATTGATGGAATAGGGCTGATTTTGGCACTCACCATTATGCTGGAAACGGGAGACATCTCGCGTTTTAGTGAAGTAGGTGATTATGCGTCCTACTGCCGATGCATCGGTGGGGCGAAGTACAGTAATGGCAAGAAAAAAGGGTATACCAATAGCAAAAATGGGAACAAATTTTTATCTTGGGCCTTTACTGAGGCTGCTAATTTTTCCATTAGATATAATGAGACGATTAAACGATATTACCAGCGAAAAATGGCCAAAACAAACTCCATTGTTGCAATTAAAACGGTCGCACATAAACTGGCCCGTGCGTGTTTTTATGTATTGAGAGATCAAACAGAATTTGATGTGCAAAAGGCTTTTATGTAATAAGTCTTGAAACGGTGTTTGGTTAAGATAATTGAGTTAAATATGGGGTTGGTTTAAAACCACTAGATTTGATTAAACCTTTATCTTAACCACCTAAATAAAGAAAAGTAACTGTAGTTTGTTGTATACTGATATGCCCGTGCTCTGAGCCACAAAGGGTTGGCCATGCGAGAGCATAAGCCACTGATTTGTCATCGGTTCATTGAACCTTTCGACTTGGACTGAGCACGGCACTAAATAATTTCTGAAGCAAGCTTTGCTAAGGACTGCCAATGTCCTTTCAGGCCATTGGCGAATGTCTTAATTCATATGGGTGACTGGTGCATATTAGTTGACACCTCCACTAGAAATTTTAGGCGCATGCAGTGTTCAATTTATACTATTGGTGACTATTAAAAAATAATATGTTGGTTAATAAAACCAAATTGGCGTAGCTTTACTTGTTGACAAAGAATTTCTAATGGGTGACCCTCTAAGGCGCTCTCCAATAACTTGTTGCACCTAACCAGATTATCGTTGATTGTAATTTTTCAATAATTTTAATTTTCGTTGCTTAATTTTAGTATAAATAGTGACACAGGTCATACAAACAAAAATAACAGAAAAGCATAGAACACCCAATGCAAGAAACAAATGCGAATAACTTGGTTGTTGTATATATTGATGTATAACAGAAACAGTAGCTGGTACCATTATTATGGCAAAAAAAATACTTTTACTAATTTGCAACCAACTAAAAACTGGGATATTTTTTCTAAACGCATCCAGATGCAAACCTCTTCCGCAATATATCCTTTGTGGAGCCGGCATGATTTTTTTAAAGCATTTCTTGTAATGTAGATATGCTAAAAAACATAAAGAAAAATACAGAGGGAAGCCTATTTTTGGTGTAATTAACATAAAAGCACCACAACCACTAGAGATGGCTAAAACCGCCTTCATAAAAACATGCAATTGATTTTCAATAGCACGCTTCTCATCTAAAGTTACTAAATAACCGTATGATAAAAATATATTGTTAGTAGCAAATATGTACTGATTATCGCCAACTTTCTTAAAAAAAACTGAAAAATCATACATTATGAGCTCCAATGTAAATAATTGTGGGAAAATTCCCACGTAGATCTTGCTATTGATGTAGCGGTATTTTTTACATAGTCCGTTATTGGAGTAAAATTGTATACTACATAACCAGTTGCATAACCAGCAACATAACCTACTGAGGCTGTCATAGGACCGAAAAATGCTCCAACAGCAGCGCCATATGTGCCTCCAAATTGTGCAAAAGCAGTTGCAGCCGCCATATTTGTCGTAGCGCCAATACCTGCAGAAACTGCCTCTCGAATTTGAGTTTTCTTTCCTGATGAAATATAAGCATTATAACTTTCTGACCCTATAGACACAAAACTTAAAGCTTTTCCTGCCATGTTAAGATATTTATATGTCCCAGAATTAAGTGCCTTATCAGTAATTTGATATGATTGAGATGTAATTGTTTTAAAATTTCCTCTCATAGATTCCAAATTATGAGCAGCCGATGAAGCTATAATTTTACTTTCATGTAAATTCCCCGCCTTTTCTAGAACATTAGTAACGTAAGCGCTCCAAGAACCCCATCTTGTCCAATTATGCCTGCGGGGAGTAATCTAGACCGATATTCCAAGGCAATAATTTTTCATAATCGTCAACGGTATTACAGTAAGGAATATTTTTTAATAGCGTGAAGTAATAATGATAAGGATCAAGACCATGAAGTTTAGCGGTACGGATAAATCCGAAATGCATACAAAGAGCCTCAGCGCCTTCAACAGAAGAGCAGAACAAGAAATTTTTTCTTGCAATGACAAGAGGCTTAATTTCTTGCTCGGTCAAGTTATTATCAATTTCGAGACGCCCATCTTCTAGAAAGCGCACGAGTCCTGACCAATATTTAATGCAGTAATTAACGGCATTTCCAAGGGATGATTTGGGCAGTACAGTAGGATAGATTTTGTCTAGCCACGCTTTAAATTTCTCCATCAATGGTTTTGATTTTTCTTGGCGCAACTGATAGCGCAGCTCCGGCGTTAGTTGATTGTTTTTTGCTTCGCGCTCAACTTTATAGAGCTCTTTAAAAATACGCAGCGCTTCTTTGGCGATGCCTTTGCCTTTGTTAGCACGGGCGATAGGCTCAAATTTTCGTCTTGCATGGGCATTGCAATTAACAATGCTCGCATTTTCACCACCAACCAGGTCGAAGAAGTTGTCGCCATCAACATGCAAATAACCGGTGAAGCCTACAAACCAATCGTATACAAATTGTTTGTGTTCCACATCGTTATAGTTATATAGAATAACGGATTCCTTGGGAGGCCCACCCCGGATACAGTATACATACGACTTTGTTTCTGCAGGACGCCCTGGCTCGTTTAAAACTTGTAGCGTTGTCGCATCACAGCTGGCAACATCGTACTCAATAACTCTGTCTTTAAGTAAATTATACATGGGTCTTAATGGCGCCATTAAATCAATGAGCCAACGCGCCATGGTTTGACGCGAACAATCAATACCATGACGCTCACTTAGTTGTCTTTCAAGGTGATAAAGGGGCTGTCTATCATCCAATTTGCTAACAATCAAAAAAGATAAAAATTCGGTACTTGCTTTTATCTTAGGTAAAATGTGTAAAGGAGCTGGCGCTGTCATGATACTGCCATCACAGCCTTTTGGGCAGACAGCGACTTCACGTCGTTGCTCAATGATTTCGATAACGCACGGTTGATAATGAATGGATTCTTTCGTTTCATAACGAATCACTGTTTTACATGCACCACAAGAGCACTGCCTGTCTTCTTCAGATAGTGGGATAATTTCAATACGGCGAGGTAGATCTTTTGAATTTGATTTTTTCTTTTTCCGGGTATGAGCCGCTACCTGAGAAGTATCCTCCGGCAATTGCTCACCAGCCGCCTCAGCATTAGAGAAAAGAAGGGTTTTATCTTGAAAAAGATCAAACTGAGGTTGCTCTGGATCAATATAGCGCTCTGAGCGTTTCCCAAAGCGATGGCGTTGCATTTCTTTGATTTGTTCTTTCAATGCATCATAAGCTTGTGAATACTGATCGCAACGTTCTTGAAACAATGTCAACTCAGCCTTTAGTGCTTGATTTTCATGCATTAGTTGAGTTGTTTTTTCTTCTGAAATCATTTAATAATCACCACCGTGAGACCGGGTTATTATACCATAACCCATTATTTTTACTTACAAATATGCTTCTTTTTTTGCTTTTTTTAATAAAAATTACTCGCTTTAACCTCAGGTAATAATACCTGTTTTATGCAGTCTAATCCTGATAATAACCAGCCTAATTGATCTCCTGTAAGCTCCATCGCCTCATCAACCATCGCAGGAAATTTCAATGTACCTTTTTCAAGGCGCTTATAGCAGAGCCAAAAACCATTCCTATCCCACCACAGCATTTTTATTTTATTCGCATGACGATTACGAAATAAAAATAATTGGCCTGAGGTAGGATTTAATTGAAGATGATCAGCGATTAACATCACGATACCGTCGATCTGCTTCCTGAAATCTATTGGGGTTGGGTACAACCATATTTTTGAATTGAATGATAGAAACATTTTAGTTCAACGTAGTAAGGATTAAAGGTAGGATGCTTTTATCATGTATTTGTAATACTCCTCCGTTCCTTAGTGTGAGGGTACACAATACCGGGGAAGCTATGCTGGTGAAAGAAGATACCCCCACTGGTTGGTTTAGCATGACCGGTACTAATTGTCGGATCGATCTGTTTTCTTTTCTGAACCAATAATTAAAATGATCATAATTTAATTGATGTTTACGACAATAGGCTGACCTCGATAAGCCACTATCTTTCTGCTTAGCGGCATGCTCTTTAAAAAATGGTTCCTGTGTCGCACTCTTTTTAACAGCAGTTGCCTGTGGGGTAGTGATGCTCATCGTTAATCTCCTATTGTTAGGTAATGGCAACACTATTGCAGATACTAAAAATTACTAAAAGATGGGGTTCCTAGATCGCTTACAATTGTTACACAAAGATCGGGGGGCAGGTCTGAATGGCACTTACTTAAGGCATTGTAGGTTGGTGCTGAACGAGAGTGAAGCCCAACATTGTGATGCGACTCGGCTCCGATGTTGGGCTTCGCAAGCTCAGCACCAACCTACATTCGATCTAA
>JBEKTV010000076.1:0-5760 GCA_049515675.1 Gammaproteobacteria bacterium
TTATAAGTACACAACATCACTGCCACAGTTTTCATAGATATAATCTGCTCAATCTTATGTGAAGCTGCTATTAGACGAGAAAACGGGGGAAAAATCAAACATTTGTTATTTGGTAAACTAATAGTGTATCTTAAACACCTCTGATATAATGGCCTCCATGTTATCATCAAGTCAAAACAACTCATTGTCTCCAATACATTTACGTGATCTGTTTGCGCAAGAACCTATGCGCACTCAGCAAATGCAAATCTCTGCTCATGGATTAACCCTAGACTTTAGCCACCAAAGAATCTCCAATGAAACCTTGGCTGCGCTAACTGATTTTGCTGAAAAAAACAACTTGAATCAAAGAGTTAATGAATTAATCACCGGCGCACATGTCAATGCGACGGAAAATAGAGCGGCCTTACATACCGCTTTACGAGACCCTACATCTACACCTATTTTTGTTAATCAGCAAGATATCAAGCCTGAAATTCAAGCAGCTTTTGAGTCCATGAAAACGCTTTGTAAATCTATCTGGCAAGGTGGCATTACCGATGTATTGGTTTTAGGGATTGGCGGTTCTTATTGGGGCGCACTTTGTGCGTGTGAAGCTTTTCGTAATATGCCCAAACGGCTTAATACCCATTTTTTAGGCGATATGGAAGCGGAAGCTTTTCAATATGCAACCCGCAATCTTGTGCCTGAAAAAACCATGGTAATCATCATCAGCAAATCCTTTAAAACGGTAGAAACCTTAACTAATGCAAAACGCGCCGCACTTTGGCTGGGTCCTTTATTAAAAGCGCATTGTATTGCGATTACCGCCAATAATAAAGCCGCCCAAGATTTTGGGGTTCAAGATACACATATTTTACCTATGTGGTCTTGGGTAGGTGGACGCTATTCCGTGTGGTCTTGTGTGGGGATGCCTATTGCGCTGAGTTTTGGCATGGCTACATTTCAAGAGTTTCTTAATGGTGCACACTTAATGGACCAACATTTAATGCACTCACCCACGCAGCAAAATTTACCTATGATGGCAGCGCTGATTACTTATTTAAATACGCGGTTTTTTGATGCACAAACTGAAGCCATTATTCCCTATAGCGCAAGACTTGCGCATTTTGTGCCTTATGTTCAACAATTAAAAATGGAAAGCTTAGGTAAAAATCGTGACAAAGAAGGTCAATTAATTACTGAGCGCACAGGTCCAGTGGTGTGGGGACAAACGGGTTTACACGCACAACATACATTTAATCAAATTTTGCACCAAGGAAATCATTGTATTCCTGTTGATTTTATTGTCCCTATGGACGTACCTGAATTAGTCAGCGCGTGTTTAGCACAATCTCATGCACTTACCTTTGGTGATCAAGACCATGATGTTTTGCATGCGCGCACGCAAGGCAATCAACCCCACAATATTTTAAAAATTGTTTCATTAACACCTGAGAATTTAGGATTGTTAATGGCTTTTTATGAACACAAAACTTATTTGCTCGCTTGTCTTTTTAACATCAACGCATTTGATCAATACGGCGTTGAGCTTGCAAAACGTATACTCGAGAAGGTGGAAACGTAATGGATAAACGACATCTTCATCTTGCGCTTCAAGATTTGCGTCAAGGTTTTATGCATTGGCGCATTTGGTTATTGCTAGGCTGGCAAGATATTCGTCTTCGTTATCGTAGATCCACTTTAGGTCCTTTTTGGATTACGCTTAGTATGGCGGCGATGATTTATTCCATGGGATTTTTATATGGTAAATTATTTAAACTAGACCTTTCTGCTTATTATCCTTTTGTTGCAACGGGAATGGTGACCTGGACTTTTATCTCCACCATGATTAATAATTTTACCGAATCTTTTTCTAAAGCCGCTGGCTTTATTAAACAAATTAAATTGCCTTTTTCTGTTTATATTTTGCGGGCAATGACTGCTGATTTTATTGTTTTTCTCCATAATTTTTTAGCCATTATTCCTATTTTATTATTTTTTGACACGGGAGTTACTCCCTTATTATTATTGGTTTTAATATTTAATATTATTTTATTATTGATGTGTTTTTTTTGTTATGGTTATATTTTGGCGCTGATTGGCACACGTTTTCAAGATATTAAACCCATAGTCGGTAGTATTTTACAAATTGTGTTTTTACTCACGCCGATTTTGTGGATGCCTCAAATGTTGCCAGATCGATTTGAATATTTAGCGGATGCTAATCCTTTTTATCAATTAGTGAATTTGATTCGCGAGCCATTAACAGGAAGCATGCCTAGTTTATTTACTTATGGTTATATTTCTGCGCTAATTGTGGGCGGATTTATTGTAATGATACTTTTATTGTGGCGGTCCAGACACCGTATTGCTTTTTGGTTATAACATATGACAATTATTAGCTTAAAAAATATTAATTTACATTTTCCTATTTATGGCGCAAATACGCGTTCTTTAAAGAAAAGTATTATCCGTGTAACCACAGGCAGCATGATTGAATGTTCACGAAATAAAGTGGTGACTGTTCATGCTTTGAAAAATATTAATTTGGACATTCGCGAAGGTGATCGCGTGGGACTTATTGGATCTAATGGTGCTGGTAAAAGTACCTTGTTGCGTGTGTTCGCAGGCATATATGAACCTACCTCTGGTGATATGACTATTCATGGAAAAGTCTCTGCGCTGCTAGATGTGATGTTAGGCTTATCTTCCGACTCTAGCGGTTATGAAAACATGACGATTCGTGGCATTTTACACGGCATGAGCTTTAAAGAAATTGATGCAAAGAAAGCCGAGATTGCTAAATTTACTGAGCTTGAAGATTATTTAGCAATGCCTATACGTACATACTCATCTGGAATGCAGCTGCGTTTAGCATTTGCAATTGCAACCGCCGTTAATCCTGAAATTTTAGTGTTAGATGAAGTCGTTGGTACCGGGGATGCTCATTTTATGAGCAAAGCAAAAGAGCGTCTTGATAAATTAATTACCAATTCTAAAGCTGTGATTCTAGCAAGTCATGATAATCATACTATCGAAATGATGTGTAATAAGGTGATTGTCATGAAAGCTGGAGAAATTATTTTTTATGGTGATACGAAAGAGGGCTTGGCGCTTTATAGCGGGCAGAACTAGGGCAAAATATCTAATTCACAATGCATCGTATAACAGCGTTTTAATCACACACTATCATCCATTTAAATTTTGTCTCGAACTTTCCTGAATATCTATTCTACATACACTTTTTAACATGCTTAACTGCTGGGCTGTCGCCGGAGGATTACAGCAAGACAAAATTGTGTGTATTGCTTCTTTGGTTTCTGCTAATTTATAGTTCTCATTAGTCGCATCATCTGGTACCACGTTATTGATAATAGCAATACATTGGTCAGCGGATAATTTCGACCATGACTGTCGATAGGAGCCATCAGGTATCTCGCAGATTATTCCATCTTCAAATATTCCAAGCATCCCATTTTCTTCTATATTTTCGTACCCTCTGTCTTCGATATTTTCTGCTTTTTCGTTTTCTTCCCCTCTTTCTTCAAGGCCAACATAAATAAAGCTTGTCCATGTGGGTATTTGTAAGAAGCCATTTATAATATTTTGGGTTTCTTCAATGTTTAAATGCGCTATTCCCCTTAAAAAGTCCTTACATGCTGGGACAGTTACGGTTGTTCCATTACGGGCCGGGTTTATTGCATCTATGACCATCTCTTGTAGTTTTCGTGATAATTCTTTTTTCATAGCTAGAAGCGCTTGTGTTTTTTCATCAAGAGATAGCCAGCGGTATTTATTCGAATTGATACTAGCAACCTGCTGCTCATATTGTTCGATCGCTAATATCCATGAGTCTGCTAGATTTATTATATTTTTCATACGGCCTCTGTAATAGTTTATTCATCTAACATTATTATACTGGGTTCCGCTGCTAAAACAATAGCCTTGTGTAGGGTTTTTAGGATTATGCTAGGAGGCGTGAGAACCTTATACGTCAAGGTTCTCGGTCATTAGGGCGTTCTCTTCAATAAATTCTCGTCTTGGTTCTACATTATCACCCATCAGCGTGGTAAATAACTGATCTGCAGCAACCGCATCTTGAACTTTTACTTTCAGCATACGACGTGTGGTTGGGTCCATAGTGGTTTCCCAAAGTTGTTCGGGATTCATCTCACCTAGCCCTTTATAACGCTGGATCTTTAGACCTTGTTTTGCTTCTTTTAATAACCAAGCAATCATTTCTTCGAAGGTGTTTATGTGTTGTTTTTTGTCTTTACGCAGCACAAATGCACCATCTTCTAATAAATCTTTTATTTTTGTACCTAAATTGGTCAACTGTAAATATTCTTTAGACTTAAAGAAATCTGCACGTAATTTAAAGTTGCGTGCCGTACCATTGGCATGACGAATGATTTTGGGTAAATAAAGCTTTTCTTTTTCATCTTCTTCTAATGAAAATGAAAATTCAGTGTGCGCATGTGGCATAGCATTAACTTTTGCGTGCAATAAATCCAACCATGCTTGAACTTGTGCTTCATGGCTTAAGGCATCAACAGTTAAGACCGGCAAATCAAGACAAGCCCACAGCGCTTCTTGTGGATACATTTGCGATAAGCGATTGATCAATTTTTGAACAGACAAGTATTCTTTAACCACTTCTGCAAAAGCAATATCGCTGATTGCGGGAGCCGCAGCATTTACATGTAAATGTGCATCTTCTAATGCGGATTCAATTAAAAACGCTTCTAGCGCTTCATCATCTTTAATATATTGTTCTTGTTTACCTTTTTTCACTTTATAAAGTGGTGGCTGAGCAATATATAAATAACCTGCATCGACTAACTCTGGCATTTGTCTATAGAAAAAGGTTAAAAGTAGGGTACGGATGTGCGAGCCGTCAACATCAGCGTCGGTCATAATAATAATGTGATGGTAACGTAATTTTTTAAGATCAAACTCTTCACGACCAATACCACAACCTAAGGCAGTAATTAAGGTACCGACTTCTAATGAGGCCAACATTTTATCAAAACGCGCTTTTTCCACGTTAAGAATTTTACCTTTGAGTGGTAATATCGCTTGATTATGACGATTACGTCCTTGTTTTGCAGAACCACCCGCAGAATCACCCTCAACTAAATATAATTCGCATAATGCCGGATCGCGCTCTTGGCAATCTGCTAATTTTCCAGGTAATCCTGCAATATCTAGCGCACCTTTACGACGTGTCATTTCACGTGCTCTGCGCGCTGCTTCTCTTGCGCGCGCTGCATCAATAATTTTTGCCACAATTGCGCGAGCATGTTGCGGATTTTCGAGTAAATATTCTTGTAAAAAGTCGCCTACAGCAGATTCAACCACTGGACGTACTTCTGATGACACCAATTTATCTTTGGTTTGTGAAGAAAATTTTGGATCTGGCACTTTTACAGACAACACTGCTGTTAAGCCTTCACGCGCATCATCTCCGACCGTATTAATTTTAGCTTTTTTAGCAAAGCCTTCTTTTTCAATATAATTGTTAAGCGTGCGTGTTAATGCGCCGCGAAAACCAGCTAAGTGTGTACCACCATCACGTTGTGGAATGTTATTCGTGAAACAAAAAATATTTTCTTGGAAAGTATCATTCCATTGCAATGCCACTTCAACTGTAACGCCTTCTTTTTCGGTTTTAACATACAAAATCTCAGCATTCACCGGTGTTTTATTATGATTTAAATAATTTACAAAAGCTTTCACACCACCTTCATGCTCAAAAACATCTTCACGACCTGTGCG
>JBEKTV010000077.1:0-5662 GCA_049515675.1 Gammaproteobacteria bacterium
TTATGTATAGGCGGCGGGCAGGGCGGCGCAATGTTAATTGAAAATCTACAGTAGAGAATATAAATGAATTCACAAGCCTATAAAAATTGGCATTTTAATATAGACGATGCGCAAATTGCTTGGTTGCATTTTGATAATGCCAACAGTAAAGTCAATATTTTACACACAACAGCGGTAAAAGAATTAAATGACATTGTAGATGAAATAAAAAATAACAAGCCAAAAGCATTAGTGATTCTGTCTGATAAATCATCTGCTTTTTGTATGGGCGCTGATATTCACGAATTCGCGGATAATACCGATTTGGAAGCCATTAAAGCCCATGTGATGTTAGGTCAATCAGTGATGCAAAAGATCAATGATTTACCTTTTCCAAGCATTGCTTTAATTCATGGTTTTTGTTTAGGGGGTGGTTTAGAGTTGGCACTGGCGTGTCGTTATCGCATTGCGCAAGAAAATGCATTATTAGGTTTACCCGAAGTACGTTTAGGCATAGAGCCTGCTTGGGGTGGATCTGTGCGCCTGCCTTCACTTATTCATCCATTAAAAGCTTTGAACATGATATTAACAGGCGGCATGGTTAAAGCAATTCTAGCTAAAAAAATGGGTTTGGTGGATGCCGTAGTGCCGCAAAGACAGCGCATTAATGCAGCACGATATATTGCTTTAAATGGTGTTAAACGGCATAAACAATTAGGACATTTTTTAGCGAGTATCAGTTTTATTCGTAATATTGCTGCGTTTTTTATTCATGAACAAGTTTTGAAAAAAGCAAACCCTGCGCATTATCCCGCGCCTTATCAAATTATTGAAAATTGGCAGAAGTTTGGTGCTAAAGGTAGCGCAGCATATCAAGCCGAAGTAGATGGTTTTATGCATTTGCTTAAGGGTGAAACCGCAAAAAATTTAGTGCGAATTTTTTTATTGCAAGAAGAATTAAAATCTGTTGCAAAAAAAGTCGATGAAAAAATAACCCGTGTACATGTAATAGGCGCAGGCACTATGGGTGCAGACATTGCGATTTGGTGTATGCAAAAAGGTTTAAACGTCAGTTTGCAAGATAAAACCGTAGAGGCTTTAAATCACGCCATGATGCGTGCACATGAATTATGTCAAGATAAAAGATTATTGGATAAATTAATTCCTGATGTGAATGGCGATGGCATCGCGCATGCTGATTTAATTATCGAAGCGGTATTTGAAGATTTAACTGTAAAACAAGCTGTATTTAACGAAATCAAGCAAAAAATGAAAGACAATGCCATTGTTGCAAGTAATACCTCGAGTATCTCATTAACCGAATTCCCATATCCCATAGTCGGTATTCATTTTTTTAATCCGGTGGGTAAAATGCAATTAGTAGAAGTCGTACATACAGATAAGTTGCCAGCAGAAATCACTGAGCGGGCATTAGCGTTTGTACATCAAATTGGAAAATTGCCAATTAAAGTAAAAAACTGTCCAGGCTTTTTAGTCAATCGTACAGTTGCGCCTTATTTATTTGAAAGCGTGCTAATGCTTGAAGAAGGCATGCCCGTAGAGCAACTTGATAAAATTGCCACAGATTTTGGTATGGTCATGGGGCCAGGCATGATGGTCGATTTAATTGGTCTTGATATTTGCTTAGCGGCGATGAAAAATCTTGGTGCAACACCACCCCAAATTTTGCTGAATAAAATTGAGCACAGACATTTTGGTAAGAAAAATGGCGAGGGTTTTTATACTTATGCAAATGGTAAACCCATTAAAATTAAACCCAATTTCGATGAGTCGGTGAACAATCAAGAAGTCATTGAACGGATTTTATTACCCCTTATCAATGAGTGCGTAGCGTGCTTAGGCGAGGGGATTGTTGACTCAACGGATATTATTGATGCTGCCCTTATCTTTGGAGCTGGCTTTGCGCCCTATATCGGGGGCCCTATGCAATATGCCAAAACCATAGGCTATGATAAAATCTTTGAAAAATTAAAGGCTTATGAACAAAAGTACGGCTCCCGCTTTACGCCTAAACCAGGCTGGGATCTCCTTATCAAGCTATGATAGAATAGCCCATGCTTAAAATATTCAAACAACCTCAATATTCAACCGCGAATAGCTGGCCTATTTATAAACGACTTTTGGGTTACGTTAAAAAATATTGGTTTATTTTTATTGTCGCGATTGTTGCAAGTGCTTTGTATTCGGCAATTGATGCCGGTTTGGTGAGATTAATTCAACCCTTGTTAGATGATGGTTTTGTCAATCGTGATGCAAAAGTCATTGCTTTAATTCCTATTATGTTGAGTTTATTTTTATTTGGTCGTGGCGTGATGAGTTTTCTATCCCATTACAGCTTAAATTGGTTGGCACGCAAAGTAGTATTTGATATCCGCCAGCAATTGTTTGAACATTTATTGAAATTACCCGCAAGTTATTACGACCATCATCCTGCCAGCGAAATTTTATCTAAGCTGACTTATAATACTGAGCAAATCGCACAAGCGTGTACTGAAGCGATTATTGATTCTGTGCGCAATTTCTTTTTAATCGTGTTTTTACTCGGGGTGATGCTGTCAATCAGTTGGCATCTGACTTTATGGTTTTTATTATTAGCACCTATTGTGGCATTACTCGTCACCGGCGCAAATAAATTATTTCGTCGTTACAGTCATAAAATTCAAACTACAGTTGCAGATATTACCCATGTTGCTCAAGAAAATTTATTAGGTTATAAAGTCGTGCGCATTTTCGGTGCGCAGCAAGCCGAGCGCGATCGCTTTATAGCAGTGAGTGAAAATAATCGCGTACAAGAAATGAAGTTATCACTCACGCGATCAATTAGTGTACCACTGGTACAATTTGTTGCGGGATTGGGTGTTGCCTTAACACTATATATTGCCACACATCAATCAGCTGCTTATGCACTCACTGCAGGTGGTTTTGCAACCATGGTGGGTGCGATGATTGCCTTATTAAAACCAGTAAAAGAAATTACTTCGGTCAGTCATAAAATTCAGCAAGGCATTGCAGGTGGACAAAGTATTTTTGCAGTATTAGATGAACCTACAGAACCTGAAGGTGGCGAAAAATTAACACAAGCCTTAACAGGAAAAGTAGCATTTAAAAACGTTAGTTTTGCTTATGATACGGGCCAAGAAGTGAGCGCCTTATCCGATATTAGTTTTACTGCAAAACGCGGTGAAGTAGTTGCATTAGTTGGCCACTCCGGCAGTGGTAAAACCACTTTAGTGGAATTGCTTGCGCGTTTATATGATCAATATACCGGTCAAATTTTGTATGACGACATGGATATTAAAAATATTAAACTTGACGATTTACGCCGCAATCTTGCTATTGTTTCTCAGCATGTTGTGTTATTCAATGATACAGTTGCACATAATGTTGCACACGGCGATAAAGATTATGATGAAGCGCGTGTTGTCGAATCCCTTAAACATGCCAATGCATTAACCTTCGTCAATGAATTACCACAAGGCATTCATACCCTGGTCGGTCAAGATGGACAATTACTCTCTGGCGGACAAAGACAACGTTTAGCGATTGCAAGAGCGCTTTATAAAAATGCGCCAATATTAATTTTTGATGAAGCAACCAGCGCATTAGATACGGCATCCGAGCGTCATATTCAAGAAGCCATGCAAGGTTTAATGCAAAATCGCACAACATTTGTGGTGGCGCATCGTTTATCTACCATTGAAAATGCTGACAAAATTATAGTACTGGATAAAGGGCGTTTAATGGAAGAGGGCACGCACACTGAACTATTGGCAAAAAATGGTTTGTATGCGCGTTTATACCAATTACAGTTTAAGCAAGACGACAATGTTTAATATTTATCAGCGTATTTTATCCGCTTGGTATCAAAAGCCATGGTTATTTTTCTGGTTATTGCCATTCTCCTTGATTTATCAGTTTATTATTTTTATCAGACGTTTTCTTTATCAACATCATTTTTTAAAAAAATATCGCGCACCTTGTCCTGTGATAGTTGTGGGTAATTTTGTTGTCGGCGGCACAGGTAAAACACCAATGGTGATCGCTTTAGCACAATTATTAATGGCTAAAGGTTACAAGCCTGGTATTGTGACAAGAGGTTATGGTGGCTCTCACATTGCGGAAAATATTCGCGTTAACCCAAATTCAGATCCAAAAATTGTAGGGGATGAACCTGTATTAATGGCCGCTGAAACAAATTGTCCTATAGTCAAAAATAAAAATCGCGCACTTGCCGCAAAGTTGCTTGCTGATGAATGTGACATTATTATCAGTGATGATGGCTTGCAACATTATGCCTTAATTTCAGATATTAAAATCGCAATGCAGCCGAACGCTCAGTATTTAAAAAACGCATTTTTATTACCAGCAGGCCCTTGGCGTGAACCTAAAAATGCTTTAAAAAATGTAGATTTTGTCCAAACCTCCACCATTGCCATTGATTATATTTACGCTTTAAATAATAAAGACCAACGCTTCACCGGCAAGCACGCCCACGCACTGTGCGCCATCGCAGCCCCTTGGCGGTTTTTTACCTTACTCAATGATTTTGGTATTGAAACTATCAATCATGCTTATCCTGATCATTTTCAATTTTCATCACAACACTTAAAGTTTGCGGATGATTTACCTATTTTAATTACCGAAAAAGATGCAGTAAAATGTAAAGATTTTAATATTCAAAATGTGTGGGTAGTAAAAATCAAAACTCATTTAGACCCTGAATTTACTAAAAGCTTATTCAATAAAATTAACACTTTAAAGGTGAAATCATGAAACAAAAATTATTAGATATTCTAGCCTGCCCAAGATGCAAAGGTGAATTAGAATACGACAAGAAAAATCAGCAATTAATATGCCCTACAGATGGTTTAAACTTCGCGATCAAAGACGGCATTCCAGAATTAGTAGTACTAGATAACGATAAACAAAATTAATAATAAAAAAATATAAATAAAAGCAATTGTCAGTGGGGTCAATACTCATATTTCGCGATTTTGCGATCGAGCCATGAGCGAAATATGAGTATTGACCCCACTGACGTTCATTAATCAAAAAGATGCTGCCGTTTTCTTAGCAGATTTTTTCTTATCAGATTTATCTTCTTTAGTTTTATTCGCATCATCATCAGTTTCAACACCAGCATTTTCAGCAACTTTAGGCGGATGCAATGTCGCAACTACTTGCGCAACACCTGTTTGCGCAGTCATCATATTATGCACTAAATCCCAGTTAATATAAGCATGTCTATTGCCAATGGCTTTTTCCATTTTATCAATGAGTTGTACTTTACGCGCATGATCACTTGCTGGATGTTCTTCTAATTCGGGATGCACTTCCAAATACAATTCATCATTTCTCCAGCCTAATTTAATTGGATCATGCACAATAGTCACAGGTGTACCAACGCTGACACTATTGTATAAATGCTCAATATCAGGTGCAAACATACGTACACAACCATGCGTCACACGACGGCCCACACCAATAGGTGAATTTGTGCCATGTAATAAATAACCAGGAATACTTAAACGTAAACGATATTTGCCTAAAGGATTATCAGGACCTGGTGGCACATGTGTGCCATTCACTAATCCTGGAATAGGCTCACCTGAAACTTTATGTTCTTCTAAAATACTGGCAGGCACAACCCAAGTAGGTTCAG
>JBEKTV010000078.1:0-5584 GCA_049515675.1 Gammaproteobacteria bacterium
TTAGATGCACAAACTTTGATTATCAGCGATGAAAAAAATCCCTTAGCTTTAGCAGGTGTGATGGGTGGTTTAGATTCAGGGGTAAGTCTTGAAACCACTGCGATTTTCCTAGAAAGCGCACATTTTGCGCCACACAGAATTGCTGGAAAAACCCGGTTATTTGGCATTAATAGTGATGGGGCTTATCGTTTTGAGCGCGGTGTGGACCCACAGCTTGCACAAATAGGCTTAGCGTATGCAACAGCATTAATTTTAGAATATGCGGGTGGCAAAGCAGGTCCTGTCACTACTGCGGGTCAAATTCCTGCGCAGAAAAAAAGTATTACTTTACGTTTAAGCCATATTAATCGATTACTTGGAATGGATTTTCCAAAAGAAAAAGTCGCACCGATTTTAGAGCGTTTGGGTATGAATGTGGCCATAGAAAATGACCAATGGCAAGTAATACCGCCGTCATTTCGTTTTGATATTAATATCGAAGCCGATTTAATCGAGGAACTTGCCCGTGTTTATGGATACCAACATATCCCCAGTCATAACAGCTCATTATCATTACAAGCCATAGAAGTGCCAGAAGCACAATTAAGCGAGCAACAATTGCGTGCTTTATGCATGAGCCGTGGTTATCAGGAATTAATTACTTATAGTTTTGTTGACCACAATGCTCAAGTCTTATTAACAGGCCACACCGGTTTGCCTTTATTAAACCCCATGAGCAGCCAAATGGACGTGATGCGCTTAAGCTTATTGCCTGGTTTATTACAAGCCCTTTGCTACAATCAAAACAGGCAGCAAACACATATGCGCTTGTTTGAATTAGGATTATGTTTTATCCCAGAAGGGGATAGCCACCTAAAACAACAGTTTAAAATCGCTGGCGTATTATCAAGCCAGCAAGCTGATAAACATTGGCAATTACCTAAACGTGATGCTAATTTTTATGATATTAAAGGCGATGTAGAAAGCTTATTGGCATTAACCGGTTTAGCAGATACATTTACCTGGCAAGCAGGACCGCATCAAGCGTTGCATCCAGGACAAAGCGCCTTATTGTTTAAGCATAATAAATGTGTAGGTTATGTGGGCCAATTACATCCACACATTGCCAAACAATTAGAGATCAAAGGCAAAGTATTTGTTTTTGAAATTGAGCGAGATGTTTTACTGGAAACTAAAACACCGCATTATCATGAATTGTCTAAATTCCCGTCCATACGACGTGATTTAGCGATAGTGGTTGATAAACAAATTGCTGCGCAGGATTTATGTCAAGTAGTGCTTGAACATTTGCGCGGTTTAGTGCAAGACATTAAGATTTTTGATGTATATGAAGGGCCAGGCATTTCGCCTGATAAAAAAAGTGTGGCGATGGGTATTGTTTTACAATCGCCTGATAAAACCTTGGTGGAGTCTGAAATTAATGCATTGATACAAAATGTTATCGATGCCTTAGAAAAAACTTACCAAGCAACTATAAGGAATTAAATCGTGAGCGCAATTACTAAAGCAGATATCGCAGAAAAATTATTTGTAGATGTCGGTTTAAATAAGCGTGAAGCTAAAGACATGGTTGAGCTTTTTTTCGAAGAAATTCGCGCGTATTTAGAACAAGGCCAACATGTAAAATTATCAGGCTTTGGTAATTTTACTTTACGTGATAAAAGCGAGCGCCCAGGACGCAATCCTAAAACCGGCGAAGAAATTCCAATTACCCGTCGTCGGGTCGTGACTTTCCGCGCAGGTCAAAAACTCAAAGCGAAAGTAGAAGAACAAACTGCAGTAATAAAAGCGCAACAAGGTGAAAAAGATGAGTAGTCTATTACCTGAAATTCCACAAAAACGTTATTTCACTATTAGTGAAGTCAGCAGTTTATGCGGTGTAAAACCCCATGTATTACGTTATTGGGAACAAGAATTTACCGAACTGCGTCCCAGCAAACGTCGTGGTAATCGCCGTTATTATATTCGTGAAGATGTAGAATTAGTGCGTCAAATCAGCACATTATTATATGAACAAGGTTTTACAATCTCCGGTGCGCGTAAACAACTCTCACCACAAACGAGTGCACCTGCAGCACAAATTGTTAGACAATTGGAAGATGTATTAGCGGTTTTAGCGTAATAAAAAATATAACAAAAAAAGGGGCATAATGCCCCTTTTTTTGTTTCGCACATTGATAGATTAAAACACACCTTTGAGGTTCAAATAAGGACCTGCGAAAGAAAGTGCACTGGATTGCACATTTGAATTTACATTAAAGAAACCCGGAGCATAGTCGTTTGCTGCTTTACCATATCCGCCTTCATTTTTTACATCGTTAGTTATTAGTAGTGCATCATCGTAATAGTCTATTAAATAGCCAAGCTCAAGACCTAATGTCGATCCTTCGTCATTGTCGAAGAAAAAAACATAGTCAATACCTAAGTTAGCACGGAAATTAAGTACAGCGTGGTTGCCTGGATTATTGGAGCTGTTAGGCTCATTTGCATCTACGTTAATTGTAGAGCTATCCATATCACCTAGAAAATAAGCCATAGAACCACCACCAACAATACCTAAGCCTTCTATATCATCACCAAAACCATAGCGGGTATCAATACCTACGCGTGGACCCCAGCCTTGGAATTTACTTTCTGTTTGAATAGAAAAGTCTTCGAAATTGGTATCTATATACTCTGCATAAGCAGTTTCACTGCGTTGTAAATCAACATAAGCAAGACCACCAGAGAGTTTTAGTTGCATGACTTCACCAAGGTTTATAAATTGACTAAACATTAAGTCAAAGGAATCAAGTTTATAGCCTAAATCGCCATAGACAGTGTCAATATCATCAAAAGGTTCAGTAAGCCCAGTTGTTGAGCTTTTATCGCTAGTAGTGATATTGCGGAAGAATACTTCCACACTATTTGCGGTATCTGCAAAGATATAACCAAAAGATGCATCAATACCTAATTGATAACCTGGATTGACGCTATCGGTGGTATCAGTATTTCCGGCTTCATCTTGGATGAGGATATACCGTTGTATATCAGAGGCTGGAGTCACTAAAAATGTACCTACAGACCCAGTAAAACCGCCTTCTAATTGCGGCACATAAGCACCCTCATCAGCAAAAGCAGCGGCAGAACTGATGACCGCTAAAGAAGTAAGCGAACTAATATAAATATTTCTAATTTTCATTTTATTATCCTTTGTTAATACCCCATCGGGCCTATTGCTGTTTGTATCGGATAGGGATAATAAAAACTTGAGAAAAAAAAGGGGGGCAATGCCCCCCTTGGTTTTAAACACAAAGAAACTTAGAATACACCTTTAAGATTCACATAGGGTCCAGTGAAAGTAGTAGTGTCACTATCTATATTGTAATAATCTACCAGATAACCTAGCTCAAGACCTAGTGTAGAGCTTTCTTCATTATCAAAGAAGTAGACATAATCCACACCCACATTGCCTCGTAAATTGAGAACAGTTTGATTATCTTGGTCAGATATCTGAGTTTCATTAGGCTCTGGTATCACCATACCTGAGTTTGTGTAAATCGTTGTACTTGTACTATCTAGATCACCTAGAAAATAAGCTATAGAACCACCCGCTACGATACCAAAGCCTGCAATCTCTTCACCAAAATCATAACGTGAATCTATGCCTAGACGAGGACCCCAGCCTGTGTATTTTACTTCAGAATTAATATCGGTAGTATGAGTCCCAAATTGTTCTGGTTGTGTTACTACCTGTTCTATAGTTTCATCTCCTTTGATCTCTACATAACTTGCACCGGCCATAAAACGTACTTGCATATGGGTACCAATATCCAAGAATTGGCTGATCATTAAATCAAAGTTATTGAGTTCAAAACCAGTGTGGCCAGTTGCATCTAATTGTGCAGTTTCACTTTGGTCATTAAAACCAGAGGCTGAAGCTGTATCAGAACTGCTGACATTACGGTAAAAAAGCTCGATGCTATTGGCGGTATTAGCAAACACATAGCCAATAGAAGCGTCGATACCAACATCATAACCTGGGGTTACGTACTGTTCTGTTTCGACATTATTATTCCATGTTCGTGCGAATGCTGCCGTCGCTGCAGAAGGAGTGACTAAGATTGCCCCTACAGATGCTGTAAGACCGCCTTCTAATTCTGGGGCAGTGGCTAATTCTTGAGCTTGTACAAGAGTAGAAGCCATTACAGCTAAAGACGTTAATGAACCTAGGAAAATTTTGGAAGAGGTGCTTTGCATGATATATATCCTTATGTTAAATCATTCTGAAGCTAAGATAATAAAAGAATCGATGTTAAAAAACAAGCGACATGGTAAAATGCAGGCTATGAAAATCCTACTAGCTAACCCACGCGGCTTTTGTGCCGGCGTCGATAGGGCGATTGAAATCGTCAAGCGTGCCTTAGTTATTTTTGGCGCGCCAGTTTATGTGCGTCATCAAATTGTTCATAATCGTTTTGTAGTTAAAAGCCTAGAAGATGAGGGGGCTGTGTTTGTTAAAGAATTAAATGAAGTGCCGGATGGCGCCATTGTTATTTTTAGCGCTCATGGTGTTGCTAAAAAAGTACACGAGGAAGGCAGCGGCAGGAATTTAACCGTTATTGATGCGACTTGTCCTTTAGTCACTAAAGTCCATATGGAAGTGGTGCGCGCCGCACGTTTAGGCCATGAATGTGTTTTAATTGGTCATGCCGGACATCCGGAAGTGATTGGTACTATTGGTCATTATACGGCGGATAAAAACGACATGCATTTGGTGGAAAATGTTGAAGATGTAGCCGCACTTCATATTCGTAATCCAGAGCATTTATTTTGCGTCACACAAACCACTTTATCTGTTGATGAAACAAAATCTATTATTGCTGCGCTGCAACAACGTTTTCCTACAATTCAAAGTCCTAAAAAAGATGATATTTGTTATGCCACACAAAACCGCCAAGATGCGGTGCGAAAACTTGCGAAGCACAGCGATGTGGTATTAGTCGTAGGCTCAGAAAATAGTTCTAATTCAAATCGTTTACGTGAATTAGCAGAACACCTAGGCAAAACAGCTTATTTAGTGGATTCTGCCGATTTATTACAACAATCTTGGTTTGAAAATAAAAACCTAATTGGTATTACCGCGGGTGCTTCTGCGCCTGAAGTATTAGTACAACAAATGATTACGCGCTTAAAAGAATGGGGCGCAGATGATGAAATCATTGAAATCACTGGCGCTATTGAGCAAATGGAATTTGCATTGCCTCGGGTGTTAAGAGAGCAGGTGCAAGCGTAGTTGCCTCATAATGTAATTTGGTTTTAATTTTTTCAATGCTGGCGCAAGAGTTGCGAATATCACCAGGACGTTCAGGATTATATTTTACCGGATGATGTTCTTGATGAAAAGCAATTCTAATAAAATCACATAATTGATTCAATGTCGTTTCTATGCCGGATCCTACATTATAAACAGTGTTAAGCGCGTTCGCATCGATGGTTGTCGCCGCCAAAATATTCGCTTGTACAATATCTTTAACATAACAAAAATCACGCGAAACCTCGCCATTACCATTAATTAAAATCGGTTGCTTTGTTTGTATGGCTT
>JBEKTV010000079.1:0-5546 GCA_049515675.1 Gammaproteobacteria bacterium
GTTAATATTTAAACCTTATGTTGGATATGGCGCTATTTTTGAATTATCACGCGTTTTAAATGAAGCAAGTAGTCAATTATCTACTGAGCAATATGCAGCTTTTAATCCAGGTGTAATCGCAGGTGGTACACAGGCGAATATTGATGCCACACATCATGCAACAGGTTATGGCAAATTAAATGTTATTGCTAAAACTGCACGCGCACAAGGCGACATGCGATTTATCTCAGATGAACAAAAGGCATGGATGAAAAAAACTTTAGAGACTATTGTGGCGCAATCTTTACCTAAAGCCACATCAGCAATTACTTTTATCGATGGCATGCCGCCTATGCCACCTACGGCTGCAAACAAAAATTTATTAGCAATGTACAGTCAAGTAAGTACCGATTTAGGATATCCTGTTGTGAGCGCTATTCCCCCAGATTTGTCTGGTGGTGCTGATATTTCCTATGTTGCGAGCATTACACCTGCCAATCTTTCACGCCTTGGTCCTGTAGGTAATAATCATCATTCAGTGAATGAAGCCATGGATATCAAATCGTTAAACATCAATACCAAGCGCGCAGCGGTGCTTATGTATAGATTAACAGCGCAAAGTAGCGGCAAATAACTCACATTTTATACAGTTCATAGAGCATATTTTAATGATATGCCTCTTGCTAAGGGTTAACATGTATGTTAACATTAGGTATGAGAGTGATAAACTTTTACAAAAATGAGCAAGGGAAGGCTCCGGTAGAGGAGTTTATAGATTCTTTGTCAGCAAAACAGGCCCAGAAGCTATTGTGGGTTATGCAGCTTGTTGAAGAAATGGTACGTGTTCCAAAACAATATTTTAAAAAATTGATAGGGACAGAAGATATATGGGAAATTAGGGCACAGGTTGGTTCTGATATTTTTAGAGTGTTAGGTTTTTTCGTGGACAACAACACATTTATTGCTACCAACGGATTTCAGAAAAAAGCTATGCATCCGCCTAGGACGGAAATTAGTTTGGCGCATAAACGCAAACATGCGTATTTACAAAATAAATGAGGTGTTATAATGAGCGATTTAAAGAAGTATATCTCTAAAAGAAAGAGCCGTGATCTAGAGTTTGCTATTGATTACGAAGAAGGTTACGCTGAATTCAAGCTTTCAGAAGTATTAAAACAATTAAGAAAAGATGCTGGCATTTCCCAAGAAGAGCTTGCCCATAAATTACATACGCAAAAAACAGCTATTTCACGACTAGAAAATCATGCTCAAGATATTTTACTTTCTACTTTATTTAAGATCGCAGCAGCTCTGGATAAACGAGTTGATATAAGATTTGTAGAAGCATGAGATATGAATAGAGCTATTATGGAAAATAATATAGATTTAAAAAGATTTATAAAGGATCACTTTAATGTAAGATATCAGGTCGAAAAATTTAATAATATATGTGCTGGGAAAGTTTCTGCAGAGGAATATTTGCGAGAGTTAGAAGGTATTTTTTTGAACCATTTGGGAAAATCACTTGGCAATATACATGAACTTAAGAAAGATGATGTTTTTCACAATATATACCCATATGGACACGAGTTACTAATAAGTTACCGACCATATATGACGAATTATAGTGGGGGTAATGGTATCGTTGTTAAACACGATCCTAAAATTACAGATAAATATTTTGAAGAATATGATGCGCGGATGGATGAAGCTTTAAAAAATAAATGTGCACTACTTGAAAAAAATGATTATAAAGAGAAAAAAGATAATCGTCGTCTAACTGTTATTTTTTGGGTTAGTATTGCTGGTTTAGTAATTATGATTATCGATCTGCTAATAGGGTTTTTTAAAGGAAATATTGATTTCATGAATTACTTCGTCTTATAAAGACGTTAATCCACCAATAAATCAACACCCACAATCCTAGGCCGAAGGCCTAAGATTGCATGTTTTTATTTTAATTTATTACAATAATGTATAAGAAAATAGTTTTATAGGTATTCGTTATGCTTTTGGCCCATAATTGAATTACTTCGTCTTAAACGACGTCAATCCACCATCTACCACTAAATCAATACCCACAATATAAGCAGCTTTTGATGATGAAAGAAATAATACTGCATCAGCAATTTCATCGGTTGTTGCAAAGCGATTCATAGGCACATCGCCATTATAGTCATCCGTATTTGCTTTTCCCCAAATAGGCGTTTTCACATAACCAGGAGAGATGGCATTAACGCGAATATTTCTATGAATTAAATCTGCAGAAAAATTTTTCGCTAACATGCTAACCGCTGCTTTTGCTGCGCAATAAACGCTATGTGATGGCCAGCCAAAATGACAGCCTGCAGTTGACATTAAAGTAACAGATGCACCATCATTTAAATAATTGAGTCCGCGCTGAACCGTAAAATAGGCGCCTTTAAAATTTGTATCGACAATGTCATCAAAAAATGCTTCATCCACATCAGCAACATTCGCACGAGAAGCAACACCGGCGTTGACAATTAAGATATCAATTTTACCAAACACCTGCTGTGTCCGTGAAAATAAACGATCAAGATCAGCGATATTACGCACATCACCTTGCACGGCGATAGCTTGTTTAAATAATTTTTTCGCCTCATTTAATTTATCTAAATGACGACCAAAAATAACTACTTTTGCACCTTGATCATTAAATTGCCGGGCTATGGCTTCACCAATGCCACTTGCGCCACCTGTCACCACTACGACTTTATTTGTGAATTCTGACATCATATCCTCCTTTTAATATGTGATAAAATAATACCATGAATAAATTAACAGTAATCATATTTTTCCTAGGAGTATTTATGTTATCTGCCTGTAGTGATAATGAAATTGTCTTAATTGCCGATCCGCGTGTACTTGCAATGCCAGTGATTGAAAATCATGAACCTTGGGTAGATTTGCGCACACAATCTGTGATTAAAATTGGACCCTCGCCTGAGATTGATAATAACCAAGATTATTTTTATATGCGCAAAACAGTGTATGAAAAATTGGTTGCAGCACAAGCCTTATTACCCGATGATTTGCAATTTTGTTTGTATGAAGCTTACAGAAGTTTAGCTTTGCAAAACCAATTGTTTACTACGCATTACAATGATCTTAAAAAAATACATCCAACATGGTCACACGATGCATTATTTATTGAAACTACAAAATTAGTCTCCCCAGTTACCAATTTAGATGACACAAAAAATATTCCCCCGCATTCAACTGGCGCTGCAATCGATGTTTATTTGCTGGATAAAAATGGCCAGGTGGTGGATATGGGTATGCATCCTAAAGATTGGATGCTAGACCATGATGGTTCTTTATCATTAACAGATTCTAAAATCATTTCAAAAGAGGCCCAAAAATATCGTCATATGATGAGCAAAGTGTTGACCCAAGTCGGTTTTGCCAATTATCCCACTGAGTATTGGCATTGGTCTTATGGAGACCGCTATTGGGCTTATCAAAAAGGGCAAAGTCATGCGATATATGGGAATAATGTCCTGCCTAATCATTAAGTATTTATTACTATCAAAATAATTTATCAGTTAATTAGTTGTATTTATATAGGTAGTTAGATAGAATATGTTTACTTTCTATCAATAATAAGAGGTTGACATGCAGCTTAGTCACAATGAATTACTCCAATATTTTCAACTACCACTGACCGAAGAGAATGCGCGTGCAATCATACACTATTGGAACACTAATCACGAAGCATTTTCAAAATTGAGAAACGATCTAAAGCCTCCTAGAGAAATAAACGAAATATGCCTAGCTATACGTGTGCTCATGATTTTTGCTGCATCAAATACTGGTAGAGCGCCAAACAGTTGCACTGCTGCTCGCATATTCTCAATAGCAATTGTTACAGATACAGACGAAGCAACATTATTCTTAGCACTGAGTAAAATCTATTTTCAGTTAAGCCCAAATGAATATAAAGCCACATTTTTCCAGGTGCTCTATTCAATAGAAGATTTCTTTAATCCTGAAGTAAAGCAACACATACAGGCTACTTGTATGTCATTTAGAGAGTGGGTTGATATGCAGCAAGCAATCATGTCTTTTAATCGGGCAATAGAGTTATTCTATCATCCATTTATCTTTGCTAGATCTTGGATACAGCTTAGCACAGTAAGCTTTAATGCTGAAATTGCGCGTGAAAATTCAACCGCTTCAGATGATAATTTTGATGAGCGATCATTAGGAATGGGTTCTCCAAGAGTAACAGTAGAACAACCTGAAGATACGCAAGCAACAGAAAAATTATTAGTGTCTAGCTCGCGTCCAGCATCACCCGTTATCAGTTTCTTTTCAACACCAGTTGAAGAGACAGTGGTTGGACCTCCGCGCTCATTACCTGACAATAATTTAGAAGTATATCAAGATGAGATTATTCAGCCTCACCGAATTTAGCCTGAATAAGTGCAAGAATGGCATCAATCGCCATTTGTTCATCTGCGCCACTTGCATTGATTTCAATTTCAGTGCCTATGCTGCCTGCAAGCATCATCACCGCCATAATACTTTTAGCATTGGCAGTTTTGCCTTTGCATTGTAAAGTAATTTCAGATTCATAACGTGCACAAAGAGAAACTAATTTTGCCGCGGCTCTTGCGTGAAGACCTAATTTATTGATAATGATGGTTTGCGTACTAATCATTCCTAACCTTTAAATCACGATGACGTACTTGGACTTGCGGATATTTTTCATGATAATACCGCGCTAAGCGTTCAGCAAAATAAACGCTACGATGTTGACCGCCAGTGCAGCCTAAATTAATGGTTAAATAACTGCGCTTATCTTTTTCATAACACGGGATCCATTCATTTAAAAACGCAGTGATTTCATTAAACATTTTTTTGACTAATTCATTTTCTTCTAAATATTGAATGACCGCTTGATCTAAGCCGGTTAACGGTCGCAAAGAATCTTGCCAATAGGGATTCGGCAAACAGCGTAAATCAAACACATAATCGGCATCGGCTGGAATACCATTTTTGTAACCGAAAGATTGAAATAAAATCGATAAATGTTCGTTGGATCTTGCAGCAATGCGCTCACGAATTAAATGGCGTAGTTGTGCTTCTGATAGATGTGAAGTGTCCACAAATAAAGTTGCGGCATTGGTAACGGCTTCTAATAAAATTTTTTCTTCTTTAATCGCTTCTTGCAAACTGGTTTCATTATCACTGAGCGGATGTTTGCGGCGGGTTTCGCTAAAACGTTTTAATAATACATTATCATCGGCATCAAAATATAATATTTCCCAATTGGGATGTTGTTTGATTTGTAATAAAATATCGTAAAGTTCATCTTTACTCGGTAAATTACGGGCATCTAAACTTACCGCAATGCGATTTGCCGTTAAATGTGCAGTATTAATTAATGCAGGGAAAAGCGTCATGGGTAAATTATCAATACAATAAAATCCCAAATCTTCTAGAGATCGCAAGCACACGGTTTTGCCAGAGCCAGATCGGCCGCTGATAATCAACCATTTTTTATCCGCATTATCCGCCATGATTAGCCTCTGCTAGCA
>JBEKTV010000080.1:0-5474 GCA_049515675.1 Gammaproteobacteria bacterium
TCAACCCTTGGCCGTGATTTAGTATTAGAAGTATGTGACCAATGTCACCCTTTTTATACCGGTAAGCAAAAAATTGTGGATACCGCTGGACGCGTTGATCGCTTCAAACAAAAATATGGTAATAAAACCCAACCTGCGGCGAATGAAGATAAACAATAAGGATATCAAATGGATAAGATTGCGGTTATCGGTTCAGGCCGTGTCGGTGAAGCCACTACATTATTTTTAGCCCAGCAAAATCTGGCTAAAGAAGTGGTTTTATTGGATGTTAAAGGCGATTATGCCGCTGGCACTGCGCTTGATGTCGCTGAAACTGCACCGATATTCCGTTTTGATACCCGTATTATTGGCTCTGGCGATATGAGCATTATGCATGACGCGCAAATGGTTATTGTGACCGCGGGTTTTCCACGTAAACCTGGGATGTCACGCTCTGATGTTTTACAATCTAATGTACAAATCATTGATTCTGTTGTAGAAAATGTTGTCAAATATGCGCCCAACAGCATGATCTTAGTCGTCAGCAATCCTGTAGATATTATTACTTATCGCGCCTTTAAAAAAGCGGGCTTTCCACGCAATCGCGTATTTGGTCAAGCCGGCGTTTTAGATTCTGCACGTATGGCCACATTTATTGCCCTTGAAACCGGTTATTCTGCTAAAGATATTAGCGCCATGGTTTTAGGTGGTCATGGTGATTCTATGGTGCCTATGATCCGTTACACCACCATTAACGGTATTTCTGTTGATAAGTTTTTAAATAAAGATCAAACCGACGCCATTATTAATCGCACCCGCAATGGCGGCGCGGAAGTTTTAAAATTAAAAGAAATCAGCAGTGCTTATCAAGCACCTGGTGCATCCACTGTTGAAATGGTCGATGCCATCGTTCATAACAGAAAACGTATTCTGCCTACCGTTTGCATCCTAGATGGCGAATATCAACAAAAAGATATTGCTATGGGTGTTCCTGCTGTTTTAGGTAAAAATGGTGTAGAAAAAGTAGTAGAATTAGAACTTAATGCTGACGAGCAAAAAATGTTTACTGCATCTGTCAATAGCGTGCGTCAAGATATTGATCTGTTAGCTACGCTTTAATGGCTATGCATTTCACTTGCTAAAATAGCGCCAAACAATACCGCACACCACGATAAATAAACCCACAATGAAAATACTAACATTAAGGCCATGGCGCCATAAACAATTTGATACGTGGGGAAAAAACTTATATACCATTGAAAACCATATTTCATCAGCTCAAATAAAAACGCCACAATAAAACCTGCAATAAATACTTTTTTCAAATTAATTTTAAGGTGTGGCAGCCAATAATATAATGTAGTAACCGCTAACCAAGTCAAAACAAACGGTAATAATTTTACTATTTCGCTCACGCCAGATGAAATCAGCGGATGCTGCAGAAAACCTAGCGATAATAAAAGAATACTTAAGCTAATACTCAGGCCTAAACATACCGGCGCTACGATTAATACCATGGTGTAATGTATTGCACGACGCCAATAGCTCGCTTCTGCGGACACGTTCCAAATTTGGTTTAAACAGGCTTCAATGGTATTAATTAAAAAAATCGACGTGAGTAAAAAAATAAATAAACTGATCCGTGGTAATTTTGTGCTAGAAACCGCAAAGCCATGTAAATAATATTCAATAGTGCCCGCCGCATGAGGCACAAAATTTTTCAACAAAAACCCTTCTATGCGCGCCGCTTGATCGGGCACAATGCTCACCCAACCCGCTAAAGATAAAATCAGGGCCACAAATGGCACTAAAGCAAATAAACTATAAAAAGCTAATCCAGCGGCTTGAACGCTACGGTCTTCATAAATAAAACGATGGGCGCACCTATATAATAATCGATGCGTCATAGTTTTATATTCCCATATTCGCAAGCATCACACAAAGACGATTAATGGTATCCACAAGCTCGGGGTGTGTGACTTCGAACGCTTCCGCTTGTTTTTGTAGTTTTTCTAAGAGTGCTTGTAACTCTTGTTTTTCTTGTTCATTCATCCCATTTTTTCCAATATGCCATCTAGCTCTTCTAAGCTATTATAGCGGAATACTAATTTGCCGTGCCCTGCGCGTGAATGCGCAATGGCAACTGCGGTACCAAACTTTTCTGATAGTTTGGTTTCAAGATTTTTAATATCAGGATCCATGCTTTGTATCGTTTTATTGACGAATTCTTCATTTTGTAGCATTTGTCTGACAATTTTTTCCGTTTGTCGCACTGATAAGTCTTTAGCGACAATAATATGCGCCACTTTAATCTGCGCATTGCCTTTGAGCGCTAATAATGCCCGCGCATGGCCCATTTCTAAATCGCCTTGCTCTAACATGGTTTTGACTTCACTGCGCAGCGTTAATAAGCGCAATAAATTCGTCACCGCGGTTCTAGATTTACCCACAACGTCAGCGGCTTCTTGATGGGTTAAACCAAATTCATTCATTAAGCGATTTAGCGCTAATGCTTCTTCTAATGGATTTAAATCTTCACGTTGTAAATTTTCAATTAATGCCATGGCGAGCGCAGCTTCATCAGAAACATCACGAATCACTGCGGGAATTTCGGTGAGCTCTGCTTGTTGCGCGGCACGCCAGCGTCGCTCACCGGCAATAATTTCATAACTTTCTGGACCAATCTGGCGAACAACAATAGGTTGAATCACACCTTGTGTGCGTATAGATTGCGCTAATTCAGCCAAAGCTTCTGGTTTAAATTCTTTACGGGGTTGATAAGGGGAGCGCTGACATTGTTCTACAGGCAAATATTTTAATTGCGCTTTTTGCACAGTCTCGGGTTCTAATAAAACGCTACTTAATAATGAATCAAGCGGAGTACCTAAACTGGGTTTTTTAACCATAATGCTTCCTATACTATTGTCGTTTCAAAAATTCACCGGCGAGCGCTAAATAAGCCGCTGCACCACTTGATTGTTTATCATAATGTAACACCGGCAAGCCGTGACTTGGGGCTTCTGCCAATCTCACATTACGTGGAATAACTGTTTTATATAATTTTTCGCCGAAGTGTTTAATAAGTTGTACAGTGACTTCTTGCGATAAACGATTACGCGGATCATAAAGCGTGCGTACGATACCTTCTAGTTTTAATTGTGGATTTGCCGATTTTTGCAAAGTTTGTAAGGTGCTCATCAACGAAGAAAGGCCTTCTAGCGCATAATATTCGCACGGCATGGGAATTAAAATACTGTGGGCAGCCACCAAGCCGTTTACCGTTAACATGTTTAATGAGGGTGGGCAATCCAGCAACATAAAATCGTATTCTGTTTGCAATGATTGTAAAATTTTTTGTAAACGCCGCTCGCGTTGGTCAACCGATAACAAACCTACTTCAGATTCTGTTAACTGACCATTACCAGGTAATACATCAAATCCACCGGCCGTATCTTTAACAAGTACATCAGATAGTTCTTTACGGTCCATTAATAAATCATTTATCGAACACGTTAATTTATTTTTATTAACGCCACAACCCATGGTCGCGTTGCCTTGCGGATCCATATCAACTAATAAAACCCGTTTTTTAGCGTGTGCTAAGCTCGCTGCTAAATTAACGCAGGTTGTGGTTTTACCCACTCCGCCTTTTTGATTAGCTATTGCGACTACTTTCGCCACTCTAATGCTCCTTGCGTTTTATACCGATGATATGACGCTCTTTATTCATTCCAGGAACCGTTAATGCTTGTTCCAAGATAACAGTAAATTCATTTTGAATCTGCGCGATTTCAGTGGTTGGATAACGACCTTTCATCGCCAAAAACAGACCACTAGCATGACATAAATGCGCGGTCATCTGCAACATTTCTTTCAACGAACTAAATGCGCGTGTTACAACGGTTGTAAACAGTCTTTCTACATGATACTGCTCTGCGCGTTGATTCACAATATTGACATTTTTAAGTTTAAGTGTTGCGACAACCATCTGCAAGAAACGGACACGTTTGCTGCGACTTTCCAGCAAGGTAAACTGTTTGTCAGGATAATAAATCGAAAGCGGAATCCCCGGTAAACCTGCGCCACTACCCACATCAATAATATTATCGCCTTGTAAATACGGTCCTATGACTAAACTATCGAGAATATGATCGGTAATAAACGCATCCGGTGTTTTAGTTGCAGTTAAGTTATAAACTGTATTCCATTGGAATAATAACTCAATGTATTGGCTGAGTTGTTTTATTTTTTCTGGAGAAATAGTGATGTCCGCTGTTTGCAGGTGTTGGGTTAATAGTGAAGAGAGATCATTTGTTTGCATTGTTATTCACAATTAATTTTGTTTATTCATTATAAATCCAAGGTAAAATAATTTTTTAAACCTTTTTAATTGTATGCTTTTTATCAACCAAAAACTCATGATTGGCGAGATTTTTTCTTTAAGTAAACCAACAAGATAGAAATTGCAGCCGGCGTCACGCCGGAAATGCGGCTTGCTTGGCCTATGGTTTCTGGTTTTACTTTGTTTAATTTTTCCATGACTTCTGTGGATAAACTGGTCACCTGTTTATAGTCTAAATTCGCTGGCAAATATAAGTCTTCGTAGTGGGCTTGTTTATCAATTTCTTGTTGTTGTTTTTCGATATAGCCTGCGTATTTGGCTGCAATTTCTACTTGCTCTGCGGCGGATTCGTTATCTAGTCCTGGGCCAATTTGCGTAAACTGCATTAAGTTTTTGTAAGTCATGTGCGGGCGTGCTAATAAATCTAAACTGTGAACGCCGCGTGCAAGTTCTAAAGATTTTCCTGTTTCAGAATCTGGTTGAATATAAATTGATTTTAAACGCGCGGTTTCTTGTTCAATTAAATTTCGTTTATGTTCAAACTGCGCAAATTGTTCATCATGAACTGCGCCTAATTCGCGCCCAATTGGCGTTAAGCGTAAATCAGCATTATCTTCGCGCAACATTAAGCGATGTTCCGCGCGTGAAGTAAACATGCGATAAGGCTCGCGTGTGCCTTGCGTCACTAAATCATCAATCAAAACACCGATATAAGCTTCGTTACGTTTGGGTGTCCAAAATGGTTTTTCTTGCACAAAACACGCGGCATTTATTCCTGCAACTAAACCTTGCGCTGCGGCTTCTTCATATCCAGTGGTACCATTAATTTGTCCTGCAAAAAATAATCCTTGGATACATTTTGTTTGCAGCGCATGTGTTAAACCTCGTGGATCAAAAAAATCATATTCGATGGCATAACCAGGTCTTGTGATATGCGCCTGTTCAAAACCTAACATTGATCGCACTAAATCAATTTGCGCGTGAAATGGCAAACTGGTTGAAATTCCGTTGGGATAAACTTCTTCGCTATTTAAACCTTCGGGTTCAATAAATATTTGGTGGGCTTCGCGATGCGAAAACCTTTTTACTTTATCTTCTATCGATGGACAATAACGTGGACCTACACCGCTAATATCTCCGCTGTATAAAGGCG
>JBEKTV010000081.1:0-5464 GCA_049515675.1 Gammaproteobacteria bacterium
CAAAAATAGTCAGCCGAGCAATGCAGATCTCGCATTATTAAAACAGCAGCTTAACGTAAATTTCAATAACACATTTGGGAAATTGATTGAAATTTTCCTACGGTCAAATCCAGCGCCAACTGCAAATGATTTAGATAGATTAAGATTATATTTAGGTAAACTTATTCCATGTCAAAGAGGTCAACAACTACATTCAAATAATGTCTTGGCTTTAACCAATGAAGTCTTAACGGAAGCAGAAGTGCCCTCTAGCTTTCCAGTAGCCCATGCAATTGGCGCATTTTTTTCTAGCGCAGCGCAAAAGATATTATCTGGTTCAGATGCGACGCCATCATTCTATAGTGAAGGTATGATTGCCTTGTTTAAACAATTAGCTGAAAATATAGACATTGTTAATTATGCCACTCATGACGAGATTGAAAAAGCGCAATTGCAACTTGGGCCAAAAGAAAAAATAAATACGAAGATTCAGTGATTAGCCAGTGAACAACAGGAGCACGCTCAGGCCCAATGCGCGGCCTAGGGAAAGTATCTGTAACCATATGAAGTCATAGATAAAAGATTAAGACAGGCTTAACATTTTACATTCATAAACTTGGAATGTTAGACGTCAAGCCTGTAATTATTACTTATAAAACGTAACTCAGTGCTATATACACTTCATTAGTGGATAACTCTCCTTCCCACGGATCAGTCTGGTGATTAACAGAGCCGGAATCGGTGCTACTAATGCCAGAAAAATAATTGTTTGAAGAAAAATCACCGGCATTTACATAACGATAACCTATACCTATAACCAGTGATTCCTCAGTGCGAATATTAATACCTGCACCCAGTTGATATGCAAAAGAAGTTTCTGTATTTTCTGGCATGACCGAATAAACTGTGTCGTCTGGACTAACGGAATGGAAATTATCTACGGTATTATAGGCAACACCGGCACCTATTTTGATAAATGGATCCCACATCATAGAATCCGTTTCAAAAGTAAATGGCTCATCTAAGCCACTACCATTAAACATCAGATTTGCCATAACCGTTGTGTTATTAACATCAAAATAACGTGTTTTAGGAATATCCCCACTTTGATATTTTTCATATTCAAATGAACTACGATTTGCCACTTCAACTTCCAGGATGGCTAATGGATGAATCGCATAGCCAAAGCTTGCGCCTAATACTTCAGAATCTCCCAGGTCACTATCATAACCTTCGGGAGCAGGATCCCACTCTGTTAATGGATTTGAGCCAGTGACGACTTCCATATCCGCTTCATCGGAAAAAGAGATACCCCCTTGTACCGAAACATAAAAATCACCAGACTCAATCTCACATGAAGAGCATTCATCTTCTGCATGTGCTAATAAAGATGAGCTTAACAGACACAAGAAAAAAGGCGTGTATTTTGTGTACTTAATCATTTTATCTTCCTTAATATAAATCATTAATCAATAATCATTTGAAGAAATGCTAGAAGTTATTGAACGGACAAGCTGTTTCATAATCTACCATTAATTAAATGAATCAACTTATGAATTTATATGAGCTTCCATTGTTTTGCAAATATATTTTTACGTTATTTTACTTTAAAGGAATTCTTAGGAAACGCAGTATGAAATAAATTATCGCAACTAGAATTGATGGAAGATGCAAAAGTGACTCAGCTGAAGGCCATTAATGATGCCACAAACGAATGATGATAATACCTCTAAACCTCGGGACGGCAGGATTTGAACCTGCGACCCCTAGCACCCCATGCTAGTGCGCTACCAAGCTGCGCCACGCCCCGAAGGGGGTATTCTAACAAAAACTAACAGAATGTGAAATCATTAAAAATTATTACATACCGGATATGTTGTTCCGCAAAATAAGCCATTGCCATTGCCATCTGTAATAAATTGACTGGGTAGCGGTCCAGCAGCATCGATATAATAGTCCCAACTTGCTTTTAAATTGGAAGACATCATAGGGTAATAATTAGTCTGCTTTGTCACTGGATCAGTGCCAGCATAATAACCTTCAGCCATACACATCACTGCATTACAGGTAACGCCATAAAAATTTCCGCCATTAATATAATTAATGGGTAACCCTAGTCCCTTTTCAATGACATAGTCCCATGTGCCACTCTCATCGCTTACATTACTATTTATTATCAGCATAGGATAATCAATGCCATCACCTTGATAGCCACCACCTGCTGCACAAACATCCTCTGAACAGCTGAGCGCAAAAAAAGCACCGTCAGTATCATATGGATCTAGCATATTAGTTAAAGAATCCACTACGATACTCCAATCATTGTCAGTGCTGACATTAGTACTTATTGAAAGTAGTGGAAAATTATTAGATCCATTAAAATAATTTCCACCCGCTAAACAAATATTGCCAGAACAACTGGTGCCTTTGATAAAATTAAATGAGGAATCACCTATAGCTTCGGCATCTCCTGGTAAACCTGTGCTGCTTATTACATATTCCCAATCGTCGTTTTCTACATTGCTATTCACTAAGAGTAATGGGTAGTAACCACTATTCATGCCACCATTTTTATATTGTCCACCAGCTATACAAGTTTTACCACTACATGTAACACTAAAGAAAATACCATTATTAATATAATCAGAAGGTACATTATCGATTTGATCCCAAGAGCCATCACCAGAAACATCTGTATTCACAAGCAATAATGGCAAATGAAGGCTGTCGCTCTGATATTGTCCGCCAACAATGCATAAATCTCCATCACAACTTGCGCTATTTAAAATACCATTTGGGTATGAAGTAGTATCAACATATTGCCATGAACCTTTTGCCCCACTTTTTGTGCTGACGGCTAAAAGCGGATATGTATTGGTTTGCGTTTCATATTGTCCAGACGCAACACAGGTTTCACCAGAACAAGCAATATTACTGAAAAATGCATAATCATCATAACCCGTTGGGGTAACAGTATTATCAATAGTATAAGTCCAAGTATTTTCTGCGCCACCTTCTTGGCTCACGGCAACCATAGGATAAATATTACCGTATTGATCTGCATATCCGCCTGCTGCCAGCGCAGTATTACCCGTAGTCGTTGTACCTATAAAAACACCCTCATAACCAAAAATATCAGGCAATGGACCATTACTGTCTATTGCATAACTCCAAGCGGGATTATCATTGCTTGAAGTAAATGCAGCTAACATCGGTGATTGAATACCTTCGCTGGTATTATAATAACCACCCAAAACAGGAAGTGCTGCGGTTGTTACTTCCAAGGGATATTTTGTCCCCGCGCAAGTAAAACCATCTGACATACACACAAAAAGACAAGGATTATCAGCATCTCCGCAATCACTGCTCACAGGTCCTGAAATCGCTAACTCTAAAGTACAACTGCCATAAGGTTCCAATACAAAAGTTTTACCGCATAAATCTGGAATAGAATCATCTACGGTTACTTGTGTTACATTTTTCGGTAAATGTTTTACATAATTATAAAGACCATCAGGAAATGGACCGCCGGTATTATCTTTCACTGTATAAAATGCAGTAGCAATTTCTCCAGGTAAAATTTCAGTCGGTAAGGGAGTGTCATTTTCTGGGTAAATATCAAATGCTAAAGCAGATGCTTTCGCATAAGCATTAAACGCAGAAAATAATATAATTTGTGTGACAAGTAATACTGTTTTTTTGATAAGCATTTTTGCTCCTTAATTATTATCTTAATAAGGTGACTTGAAATAATATTTCTTGCACATAAAAATGATCTTGACTTAAATTCTCATGACTAGCTGTTGGCTCTGCTAGGTCATATTCTCCGTGACTTAAACCCACTTCACCAAAATCTGTAAAGCGATAACCTACCCCGAAACGTAAATATTCAGTTAATTCAACATCAACCCCAAGTCCAAGATTGTAAGTAAAAGAAGAAATAGTATGATCGCCATAATAAACTGGCGTCATTGCCAGATCTTCAGGATAATCAACTGAAAAACTTTCTGCAGTATTAATGCCTACACCTATACCTACAGAAACATATGGACGTAAAAAATCATACCACTGACCCAATACTTTAGTTTCAGCTAAAATTTGGCGGGCCGTAATTTGGTAATTGTAATCATAATAAGCAAGACTATTTTCATTAAACCCTTGCACTAAAGTGCCTTTCGGTCCATAAATTGACGATTGATAATAAGAAGCACCTAACTGCATATCCCAATCATCATCCAGTTCAAATTCACCGCCTAAAAATAAACCCCACACACCGCGCACTTGTGATTGGTCACTTGCTTGATAATTTAATTGGCTAAAGCCTACGGTAAATTCTTCTGATGAGCCCACATCGGATGCAAATGCCACACCGCCTGAGGCAGTGACCACTGGATCGATATCAAAGTCAAAATTCCAAAAGTCATCATCATATTCTTCTTGTACTTCTGCAAAAGAAAAAGGTGAAAAAAAGCACAATAGAATACACGGCATTACTTTCCATAGTTTCATGATAGCTTCCTTAAATAGATAATTTTGTGATTATAGTGTTAGATATTTAAACACGCCAACGTGTACCTTGAGCCGAATCTTCTAGAATTATACCTAGGTCGGTTAAATGTTTGCGAATTTCATCTGCCCTTGCAAAATCTTTATTTGCACGGGCTTCATCACGCGCTCTAACAAGATTGTCGATTTGATCCGGTGATACTGTGGCTTGTTTTGAATGTTGTAAATATGTTTGCGGATCTTCTGTCAGTAAACCTAAAATACTGGCTAACTTGGTAAGAATACTCGCAAGCATATCTGCTTCATCTGGATGATGTTCACGCGTAATATTAATTTCTCTTGAGAGTTCACACAACACGGATATAGCAACGGGCGTGTTAAAATCATCATCCATGGCTTGATAAAAACGTTGCACATAAGGATTATTTTCATCTAATTTAATGTCTTGAATTTTTCTATCCATTAATGATAAATATAAACGCTCACAGCAGGTTCTTGCTTGTTGTAAATTATCGTCAGAATAATTCACAGGACTGCGATAATGACTGGATACTAAAAAATAGCGAATGGTTTGTGCATCATAATCTTTAAGCACATCACGAATAGTGAAAAAATTACCTAATGATTTAGACATTTTTTCTTCGTGTACTTCTACAAATCCGGTATGCATCCAAATATTTACAAATTTTTTATGCAGCGCGCCTTCTGATTGCGCGCGCTCATTTTCATGATGCGGGAAAATTAAATCATAACCGCCACCGTGAATATCTAAAGTATCACCTAAAAAATGTGTAGCCATAGCTGAACATTCAATATGCCAACCCGGGCGACCATTACCCCAAGGAGAAGGCCAACTGGGCTCGCCTGCTTTTGCGGCTTTCCATAATACAAAATCTAGCGGATCTTGTTTATCTTCATTTAGTTCAACACGGGCGCCTGCGCATAAATCATCTAAATGTCTATGCGATAATTGTCCATA
>JBEKTV010000082.1:0-5363 GCA_049515675.1 Gammaproteobacteria bacterium
CTAGAACTAGAACTAGAACTAGAACTAGAACTTACATCACTATTTGCAGCTGTAATTCCAGGGGTATCTTTCTTTTTATCAACAGTCATTGTGGGCGTTTCAACAGCTTTTTGTTTTTGCTTTTCAACTTTTTTAGCCTTAGCTTCTCTTTTACGCCGCGCATCAAGCTGAGATTGAAATGACTCTGTTAATTTGATATCTAAGTTATACCGCTCCAATTTACCCAAAACTTTAGTTAAAGTTTCGACACTTTCATCGTCAGCTTTTTTAAACAAAAGTTCAACCTGCCAATAATCATATTGCCTACGTAATAAATGATCAGCAGGCAATAAATTATCAAGCCTTTGATAATATTCAGCAAAGGATTTTATATCCTCTGAGAAATAAGCATGGGTGATTTTAAACTGCAAGAGCATCAATTTGGTTTCATCATCGTAATATGAACCATCGATTTTATCTAGCCAAAAAATAAATTTACCTAAACTACGATGCGCATAAAAAATCGAAAAAAGTAATGCGATTTGAAGCGCGCTTTGCATGATATTATTGATTTCAAGTTTAAAATCATCTCTTTCTTCTTCATCTGTGATAGATGGTAAATACTGAACTAGCTTTAATAAGCATAAAAATAAGTTAAGTACTTTTTTTTCATTATTTTCTTTTCTGTCATTTCCTGTGATAAATTCAAATTTAGTAATGGATCTAGTCAGATATTCCCTATATAAATAGGGAATATATTTTTTATTTTCAGATGTCTTGTCTAAAATGGCAATTAACTTCAGTATACTTTCTTCAGTAAGACGTCCGCACTGAAACATTTGCACCAATTCAGATAATGCTACTGTTTGTGCTAACGTATATCTTTGCATGAGTTCAAAATAACACGCCTGTCTTTGCACATCCTCATACGCGGTTACTATCCTCATTTCCTTCATAAAATTCAGTAATTCATCTTGTGGTTTTTCAGCACTATTTCTAGCAGGTCTTTGACTTAATCTTTTCACTATATCAATCATGACTTGAACTATAGATTTATTAGCATTTTTTTCTGCATGTGCATTTACAATTAACACTAAATCTCGCGCATTACTAGACAATAGTTCTTCTAAGAAATCGCTTTGCTCATATGGTGTTTTAAATAATAAATCAACGTTATGTTCTAATAATAACGAAAATATTGCTTTATAATTTTCTTGATCTCTTGCATTGTTGAGCGCTTTAGCGCTGGAATAAAAGCCAACCACTTGCATAATAACAGGTTCGTTATGCGGGCTTTTTTCATTCGGGTCTGCGCCATTTTTAAGTAATATATTGCAATAAGCGAGTCTACAATCGGGATTTGGGTTAATAAGCGCATGAAATAAATCGCAGTTGGCGCGATAAACTTCTGGATCCATACATTGTAGTATTTTAGTAATTATCCTACTTCCTTGGGTCACATCAGTTAATAGTTCGCAAGCAAGTTGTATTGGGTAAGTACCATCTCTACGACACTGATTGCAGAATGCTTGTCCTTGTTCTGTGTCTAATAAGATTTCCACAGTTTTATACTGACACTCTTGTATACTTAATGTTAATGCACTAGCACCATAAACATCACTGGTGAATTCTTTGGTTTTTTTTACGATTGTTTTAAATATCTCAATATGCGCATCACCTTTTGTAGCGATGTATTGCAAGGCTGTTTGATCACGTATACTACAGTATAAATTTAAATCTGTTGTTTCACTCTCTAAAAGACTTTTTAAAATATTTGTGCTTTCTTTAACAGAATTGTCTTTTGTGCAGAGCCTTAATGCTGTACCAAGCAAACTATCTTTGGTCACACTTTCTACATTAAAATTACAATTTATCGCGCGCAGCTGGTTGAATATATTTTCGTTTTTACATAAAACGGTAAGATGCGCTAAGCCTACATAGATGTTGCCTGCTGTTTTTGTATCTGCATCATAATAAGTATACGGAAATAATACATCTACATATTTTTGATATGGAATGCTTTCATGTTCGTTAAATCGTTCTTTACGATCTTTGACTTTATGTAAAATCTGTTGATAGTGGGGATGGTAGAGCTTGTGTTCTATTATAATAATAGGTGGCATAATTTACCTGTTTTATTGATAATGTGGTATGCTAACTTATTTAATAATGAATGTCAATACATGTTAGTCTCAAGACTCAAGTCCTTAACCCTTTGTATGTAAGACAAAAATTTAACTAGCTGGAACTTGAAGGCTTCTTTGCTATAACGTGAGAGTGCACTTCTTCTGTTTTTTTCTTAACTTTTAAACCACCATGATATGCACTTGTAACTTTTGATGAACTTAATATGTTTCTGGCACGATCATAAATACTAAATAGTATGTTTTTTACTCCAGCCACCACATTACTGCTCCAATCTGCACTTTGTAATAAAGCATCTATTTTAGTTTTATAATTATTATTAACATTTTCCGCTGTGTAAGAGCCACGATTTACTTTAGGCAATATTTGTGTATTATTCACAAGTACTAGAATAATTGTTTCTTCTCTAATTTGATTTGCATTGGCAGATTTATCCAATTCTTCATCCAGATTTTTCAACATTTCACTTAGTTGATCTTCAGTATTTGCAATTAATTGCGTCAAGGTAACAGCATCAATCCTAGTGACAACATCTCTTTTTAAAACATTGAGCATATTATTAATAAACCCATTAAAAATATTAAAGAAGCTTTCTGTTGGATTTCTCTGAATATGGTTGGATAATCCAGTAGATTCCAAATTTGTTACTAACAGATTTAAATCTACATCAAGTAATTTTCCTAAATTTTCCAAAAAACCATGATTATTTTTAACAAAATTTATTGCGGCTGCACCATATGACTTCATAAATTCAACTGCAGCTGAAAGTATTGTCGAACCATTTAATGCGATAATTAAATTATCAAGAGATTTATTGCTTATTAGTTTATCAATAAAAGTATTAATACCATCCTGTACCTCGGCAGCTGCTATAGTCATATCACCCACAGCAGGTTTAAGTGCATCAATCACAGTTTGCAATTCTGCTAATGCTTTAATCACTTCGCTTAGTTCTTTAATCCCTAATGCATAAAAGGGAAGATTTAAAAAATTATCAATAGCCTGTAGAAAAGCATTTAATTTTTCTTTTAAGATATTTAGTTCTTTAATTTTTCCCTTAACAGTGTCGTCAGCTCCAAGTCCAATAATATTTTCACTTTTAGTAATGAGGTCTTTGACTTGTTGATCAAAACCATCAATGAGCTTGACCTTGGCATCTTGAACATCTTTTGTTTTAAAAGCCATTTGTGTCTGTGAAGAGAAGCTAGGCGTTGTTACGTCTTCTTTCCTTAATTTTCTTAACGCTTGCGCTAAAAAATCTCTTATAGGTTGTAATGGATTTTTTAGCTTAGGTGCCAGCATGGCTTGAAGTAATGTTTCATTATTAGAAAATTTTAACCGACCTAAAATTTCTAAAATCTTTTTGCCGCCTATAATATTTACATCTTTATTTAATGCTGAGGCAACCGTAGCAAGTCCAGATGGAATCTTATTTACCCATTGCAATAAATATAATAAATTTGCTATTACTTTTTTGGGTACAATCTTAAGAATTTTGTCGATTAGACCTTCACCAGTTTGAAGTAAACCACTACGCTCATCACCCACAAGAACATTGACTTTAGCGCGAATGAGCTTAATATAATCATTGTTTCCATAATCAGCTTCAGCAATCTTTATGATGGCTTTTTGCAATCCCTCCAATTCTTCTAGCATCTTTTCCAAGGCATCAAGCTTAAGCCCATCGTATCGTATATAATTTTCTAAAGCATCTAAGAATGCACTTAAACGTTCTGTTAAATTATCTAAATCCTTTACTATTTTTTGGACATTTGCATCATTAAAAGCAGCAAGTGGCACAAGGTTTTTTGTCTTAATAAAATCATTAGCGACCTTGTTGATTTCAGTAATCAACTCGCTTTTCAAGGCACGTAATTGTTTTATATCCTCGTTCATCACTCAAAAGTACCCTAAAATCATTAAGATAATATTAAGTTTACTAGATAATTAGAGTTAAATAACAAATATGACCTACATCTAAGTATTATAACCATATGATTTGTTTCGATTTTTAGCTTATAATGGGTATTGACAGCACTTCTTGAAACTGTTAATTTAGTAACTTAATTTTAATGTGTGAGCATATACAATGGCAGCCCCTATCATTACACAAGGCCCATCTGCGCAATCCTGGTGGGAGTTAGAGCAAATTAAACGCTTTTGGCTGCGTTTTGTCGCTCAATATATTCAATTATGGTTTAAACCGCTGATTAGCTTTTTGCTGAACTTTACTTTTGTCAGCAGTTTATTCGCAGCGTTTAAATCATTTTTTTCACCTCAACATGTGCTGACCGCAAGTGCAAGACAAGATGAAGCAATTAAAGATGATGAAGAACAAGAGGGAGAATCAGCATCTTCTCAAGGTGCTGCATCTATGCTGCAAAATCTAGATGAAGTACAAGAACTTGAACTCGAAATGCGTATGCTGTTACAACTTACGCCACTTGAGCAGTTTTATTACACTCAGTTTTTATTGCGTAAGTCTGATTTTTTACTGCTGATGATTGACTATCAATTAAAATCACCACACTTAACGCCTGATATGCGCCTTCAGTTAACCTATAATTTCTTAAATGTTTTAACGTTTAGAAATACGCTAGAAAATCGCTTGGTGCATATTTATCAAATGATTATTTCGTCCCTTTTATTACTGCATACTGTTTCTGATAAAAATGACTTTAGAATGCCTAGGCCTCATCCAGTACCCAGAATATCTGAAGTTGAAGGACATGAAGATCGGGAAGAAAATTTATTAAGACTTGCGCCTCAACCTGCGCCAAGATTAGTGCCCGAAGCTAAACTTCAGCCTGCATATGCACCACATGATGACAATGAAATTGATTTAGATATTAATTCATATCCTGTTGCTAACGTACCAGAGGGGTATTATCCACCCGTATTACAACCTGCATATAATCCAGAATATGTGCCGGGTAGCCCACAAATTGAACTTGCGCCTGAAGATGTGGCGTCAGCGCCTGAAAATTATCAAGCGAATGAAAATAATCCACCACCAGCTTATAACGAGCCCACACAAACACCCGTGTGTCATTCCTGGCAAAATACTATTAATCTATCAAGAGTTGTTACAACACCAGTTCCAGCGCCAGCGCCTGTATTTGTACCCACCTTATCAGTATCAGCCTAATTTTACTATTTTAAATGTGTATATGTTTTATATTTCACTTGGCAGCAAAGCTATCGGCGGGACTTTTTCTGTGCTTAAAGCACGTCGCCAA
>JBEKTV010000083.1:0-5343 GCA_049515675.1 Gammaproteobacteria bacterium
TGTTTTATTCCTCCTATATTCGTTAATGAAATTATTCCTCGCTATCGCTGCACTTTTTAAAGCTTGAATTTTTTCTGCAAGTGAAAGTTGATTGTCCTTTTCTTTATTGAAATACTTTATAATATAATCTTCAAAATTATCACAATACCCATAACTTTTACTTGCATTAAAATATTGACCAAAAAAATTATTGGTCGCACTAATAATTAGAGCATCTTTAAGGTTGATGCCTTTCGGAAGATCGCAAGGTAATTCAAGTTTCTCATAAATATCCAAGCTATTTTTATAAACGAGAATAGCACGATGAACTTGACCTTTGCGCGCAACAATAATTTTGTCATTTTGTGCAAGACACACTATGCCACTAGATGGTAATTTCCCATCAATATCACTAAATGATAATGTTGAGGTTCTTCCTAAATAACCATTAAAATAATTTTCTTGATGGCCAAGACCGACCGCAATCTCAACACGTGAGTTTATATGAATGTATGTGGGTATTTCCGTCGGGGTATTTAAATCTACTTCGCCAGTCATCACTTCTACTTCTTGCGCTAATTTGTAATTTATCCAACTATTGATTTAATTTATAATAGTTGGTACTCTATTCACTGAGTCGGCTAGACAATCGCGTTCTTAAATCTTAAGACCGAGGAAAGTCCGGGCTCCATAGGGTAAGGTGCCAGGTAACGCCTGGGAAGTGTGAACTTACGGAAAGTGTCACAGAAAATATACCGCCGATTTTTTCGGTAAGGGTGAAATGGTGCGGTAAGAGCGCACCGCATATTTGGCAACAAATATGGCAGGACAAACCCCACCTGGAGCAAGGCCAAATAAGATCATTTCCTGCGACCCGCAGTTGATCTGGGTAGGCTGCTAAAGATAATAAGCGATTATTATCGTAGATGAATGATTGTCCAAGACAAAACCCGGCTTATCGGCCGACTCTTTTTTGCTTTTATTTATTCCAGCGCGAACTAAATTCGCGCTGGAATTTAAGGGGGAGAACTGCGCTCTCCCCCTTAAAAAACCCCCATTGCGGAAAGGATCTACTTATGCATCAATCTGTACTTCTAAATGAAGCCATAAATGCTTTAATTATTGATCCAAAGGGTTGTTACATAGACGCCACCTTTGGTCGTGGTGGTCATAGTTTAGCTATTTTAGAAAAACTACAATCCCCAGGTAAATTATTAGTAATTGATAAAGACCCCGACGCCATTAATGTTGCCAAAGATTTACAAAACCAAGGTTTACCCATAGTCCCTATTCAAGGCAGTTTTGCGCATTTACAACAATATGTAGCACAACATCAATTAACCGAGCAAATCTCCGGCATACTGATGGATTTAGGCGTATCTTCGCCACAACTGGATATCGCCGCCCGCGGCTTTAGTTTTATGCGTGAAGGACCGCTAGATATGCGCATGGACCCAACCCAAGGTGAAAGCGCAGCAAAATGGTTACAATCTGTTAAAGAAAAAGAACTTGCCGATATCCTTAAAACTTTTGGCGAAGAACGCATGGCAAAAATCATTGCCAAAGCTATTTGTGAGGCCAGAAATATAGAACCCATTATGACAACTACCCAGTTAGCAACTATCATTAAGCAAGCGGTACCCTATTACGAAAAACACAAACACCCCGCAACCCGTACCTTCCAGGCGATTCGGATTTTTATTAATCACGAGCTGGATGATTTAACTCAAGGTTTAAATGCGGCGTTAACGGTGTTAAAACCAGGTGGCCGTTTAGTGGTGATTAGTTTTCATTCTCTGGAAGATAGAATTGTGAAGCAATGGATGCGTAAACAAGAAAAAGGCGAAACCTTACCGATTTATCTGCCAATCATGGCAAAAGATATTCACAGCCATTTCAAAATAATTGCCAACATAACGCCCAGCGAAACAGAAATAGAACAAAACCCCCGCGCGCGCAGTGCACGTATGCGAGTTGGAGAAAAAACATAAGAGTAGGGATATGAGAATTATTATATTAGCGATATTATTTTTTTTAACCGCATTTGCGATTGTTTATTTCAAACACAGCAATCGTCAATTACTGATTGAATTACACGATTTACAAAAACAACGTGATGCCCTCAATAGCGAATGGTCACAATTATTACTTGAGGAAAGCACACTTATCACCCACTCTCGGGTTGAGCGCATCGCCACCGAAGAATTACATATGTTTGTGCCAAAAGATAAAGACATTATTTGGCTACCCATGGATAATACACAATGAAACAAAAAAAGAATTTTGCTTGGCGTTATTATGCCGTATTAATATTAATTGCAATAGGCATGATTATTTTAGCCGCGCGTCTTGTTGATCTCCATATTTTTAACCATGATTTTTTAAGCAAACAAGGTGATATGCGTACGGTGCGCACGGTCACTTTAGCGGCACATCGCGGCATGATTTTAGATAGAAATGGTGAACCATTAGCCATCAGCACACCCGTTGATTCTATTTGGATTAATCCCAAAGAATATTTTGTTGAACCCCAAGACATTAGACCACTGGCAGAAATCTTAAACATAGAGGTTGCTGATTTAGCAAAGCGTTTACATAGCAATCGTAATAAAGAATTTATGTATGTGAAACGACAATTAAGTCCAGAGACTGCGCAAACTGTAGTTGAACTTGATATTAATGGCGTACATTTACAACGTGAATATCGCCGCTTTTATCCATTAGGAGAAGCGAGTGCACAATTAGTGGGTGTCACTAATATCGATAGCACTGGTCAAGAAGGCATCGAACTTGCCTATGATGAATATTTAAGCGGACAAGATAGAGAAAAACGCGTATTACGTGACCGTTTAGGACATGTGATTGAAGACTTAGAACTCATTCAAGCCAATCAAGATGGACAACATTTATATTTAAGTATTGATAAGCGCATACAATATTTAGCTTATCGTGAATTAAAATCTGCAATCAGCCAACACAAAGCGCAAGCAGGCAGTGTGATTGTGCTAGATGTCAATACCGGAGAGGTATTAGCCATGGTGAATTATCCTTCGTTTAATCCTAATAGTAGCCAAAGACCCAAAGCCGGTATGCGTAACCGCGCAGTTACCGATACATTAGAACCCGGCTCCACCATGAAACCACTTGCCATGGCGGCCATTTTAGAAACAGGAAAAGTGGATTTTGATACTGTTGTTGAAACCTCCCCAGGACAAATGCAGGTACATCGCAATATTGTCAAAGATTTACACGATTACGGCGCACTTTCTTTAGAAATGATTTTGCGACACTCCAGCAATGTCGGTATCACTAAATTATTATTACCGCTGCCTCCAGAAGAAATTAATAAAACCTGGCAAAAAATGGGTTTAACTCAAATTACTGCAAGTGGTTTACCTGGCGAGCAATCAGGTCGAATTACCATGACCCCCAGAATGGATCCTTTTAGTTATGCAACCTTAGCCTTTGGTTATGGTTTATCTGTTACCGGTTTACAAATCGCACAAGCTTATGCGGTTTTAGCAGATGATGGCAAATTACATCCAATTACTTTAGTGCGGGCCAATCCTCCCGTTGAATCCGAACAGGTATTAGATAAAAAAGTTGCCAATGCGGTGAGTGAAATGATTATTTTAGATGCAACTGATCAAGGCACAGGTTTATATGCTCGCATTCCAGGTTATCAAGTTGCTGGGAAAACCGGTACCACAAGAAAAATTGGTGAAACAGGTTATGTGGATAATCGTCATATTGCCTTATTTGCAGGCTTTGCACCTGCAACTGATCCACGCATTGCAATAGTAGTGATTATCGATGAACCTAGCCAAGGCGAATATTACGGCGGCCTAGTTGCAGCGCCTGTATTTTCCAAAGTCATGAGGGGAAGTTTACGTTTATTAAATATTCAACCTGATAATATTCAGGAATTATAATATGTTAAACCAACACTTATCAGCCCTACTTGCAAACATTGTCGCTTACGACGGCGCTGACCCTATGATTTCGGGTTTATGTATAGACAGCCGTATGGCAAAACCGCATGAATTATTCTTAGCAAGTCGTGGTACGCAACAAGATGGGCGTATGTTTATTGAAAATGCGATTCAAAATGGCGTTGCTGGTGTTATTTATGAAGCAGAAAATTTAACGCCACAGATTCAAGATATTATTGAAAAATATAAGTCACAACTACCCATGATTGCGATTCAACACTTAGATGAAAAAGTCGGCTTGATCGCGCAAAGGTTTTATCAAAATCCAGCGCAACATATGCATTTGGTGGGTGTTACTGGTACAAATGGTAAAACTTCTTGCGCTTATTTTTTAACTGAGGCTTTAGAGCTATTAGGAAAAAAAGCTGCGATGATGGGCACAATTGGTATTGGTGCAACATCAGCATTAAAAGAAAGTTCACACACCACATTAACTGCCCTACCCTTGCAGCAACAGTTATATGAATTAAATCAGCAACAATTTAAATATATTAATATGGAAGTCTCGTCGCATGCATTAGACCAACATCGTGTAGCGCACCTGCCATTTGAAGTTGCATTATTTACTAATTTAACCCTAGATCATTTAGATTATCATAAAACCATGCAAGCTTATGGTGAGGCGAAAGCTAAATTATTTAAATGGCCGAGTTTAAAATATGCTGTGGTTAATTTAGATGATGCATTTTCTAATACGATTATTGATCATATTTCTGATAAGGTGAAAATTATAGGCGTGACTTTAAATGGAAAAACGCACGCACGTTGTGATTTATTAATTCAAGCGCAAAATATACAATTAAGCGCTGATGAAACTACTGCCCTCGTGATTGCTAGCGCTCGCAATCTCGGAGAATTCAAAACACCTATTCTCGGTCATTTTAATTTATCTAATTTATTATTAGTTTTGGGCGCGCTGCTTGCGCTTGAAGTACCGTTTAATGACGCACTTCAGGTATTACAAAAAATTCATGAGCCCCCAGGTCGGTTGACCAAAATCGGTGGTCATCACCAAGCTCATGTCTTTATTGATTACGCCCACACGCCCGATGCCTTAGAAAAAGTTTTAACCGTATTAAAACCTTTATGCCAAGGTCAATTATGGTGTGTCTTTGGCTGTGGCGGTGATCGCGATAAAAGCAAACGCCCCATCATGGCCAGAATTGCCGAGCAATATGCCAATAAAGTGATTGTCACTGACGATAATCCCCGTACTGAAAATTCAGAGCAGATCATCGCAGATATTCTGCAAGGTTTAACCCAACCTAAACAAGCCATCATAGAACATGACCGCACTAAAGCCATTCAATATGCAATCAAGCATGCCGCTGCAAATGACTTTGTCTTAATCGCTGGCAAAGGTCATGAAGAT